>JAYWHS010000174.1:0-5360 GCA_043777635.1 Kofleriaceae bacterium
ATCTCAAGGGCTGCTGCACGCAGCCGCACCACAACCTGCGCCGGTGCAACGCCATCCGCGATCGGAATGAACAAGGCGTATGCGCTGGTGACCCTGACATAGATCGGGGCGCTCAACTCAATATCGGCACGGTGCGCAACCAAGCTTGCGCTCGGCGGCCCCAGCCTGGTCACTTCGGTGTGCACACATCCCGAGACCACCGCATATCCGACGGTGAAAAGCGCTAACGCTAGGCAAGAACGCCACACACGTCACAGTAACACAGTCGATCTGATTCGGCGCAAAACTACCCATTGCCTGCCGCCGGTGATAGGATTTTGTAGTGTGGTTCCGGTTACAACGATTTGCTAGGCCGATGGCGCGACCAACTGCGTGGCGCCACGTAGTGTGTGCCTGGCTAATCATCTTGCACGCCAGCGCAGCGCAAGCCCAACCGGTGCCACCTGTGGCAGGTGGTACCGCAGTCGGCGATGCCGTCATTGTGAGCACCGATGCCGGACCCGGCCCAGAAGAAGCCCTGACCCAAAAAATTGCAGTTTGGCGTTTCGATGCACTTGGCATCGAAGCTGAATTGGTGACCCGTTTGGAAACGCTATTCCGATCCGAACTCGATCGCTTGGCCAAACAACCGATGCCGATACGTCGCGATATTGACCGCGCAGTCACCGGTGATTTGCGCGAATGCACCGGTGAAGAAAAATGCCTCACTGCGATCGGTAAAAAGTTAAATGTCGACGTCGTGGTCACCGGCACAGTTGGCGCAGTTGGCGAGAATTATGTACTCACGATTAAAGCCGTTGATGTTCGCACTGGTACGCAGATGCGACGCATTAGCTCTGACCCCTTGCGGGGCAGCCCCGACGAACTCATCGATTCGGTACGGGTTGCTGCGTATCGCCTGTTGGCCCCAGAACAAATCTACGGCGGCATCTTGATGTTGTCGGACTTGGTTGGCGGCAATGTTAGCCTTGATGGCAAATCAGTCGGCAAAACTCCACTGCCTGCGCCCCTGAGTAAATTGGCGCTTGGCCCGCACAAAATCCGAGTCGAAGCGGCGGGTTATGCACCGTTTGAAGAAGCCGTCGAAGTACGCTTTCAAAAGACCACGCGGGTGGTCGTTCGCTTGGTGCTTGATACCAGCAAGGTCGTCACGTTACCGCCGGTGCATAAGACGCGGACCCACTGGTATTCCAATACCTGGGTGATGGTAGGTATCGGCGCCGCTGCAATTTTCACCGGGTTACTACTTGGCAACGCTGCCCAACCCCAGTCGGTGACGTGCCCAGGATCCGACGGATGTTGAAACGAAGCCACCGACGCTGCTTATCGGTCGCCATGATCGCCACTTTGTTGGTGCCGTTCATGCCGGCGCAAAGCCAAGCACAACCGGCCACACCGACGCCACGGCCTGGCAATCCGGCAGCGCCACCGGGCCCGGCTGGTGCAACAGGCCCAGCTGGGCCCGCCAACACGACAGCAATCAAACGCATTATCGCAGTCCTCCCTTTTACCAGCGCTGGCGCGGAAGATACCTCGCCGCAAGCCAAACAGTTCACCGCCGAACTCGAACGCAACGTGCCAAGCCTTGCTGCAACCACGGTCATCACAGCTGCGCAAGTTGGCGAAGCAATCAAGAAGTCAAAAAAACTAGTGTTACGGACCTGCGACGGCGACCTGCCGTGCTTGCTCGAAGTCGGCAAGTTAGTAGGCGCGAACGTGGTGTTGGCCGGTGAACTCGGCGGGCTTGGTGCCAGCAAAGTGGTTTATTTGTCGGCCATCGACGTGGCCCAGGGCAAAGTGCTCAACACCACCAACGTACAGCTTGGCGCTAGTGCCGACGTTGGCGGTGCACAGGTTGCGTTGATTCGCTTGCTCGAACCGGATCGTTACGTTGGCCAAATCGCCATCACGGTCGATATCAAAGGTGCGACCGCCTATGTGGATGGCAAACGCGTCGGGGTGTCGCCGATGGCTGCGGTGAGCCTCACGGTCGGGACCCATGCACTGCGCGTGACCCATCCTGAATATCGCGACTTTGTGCGTTTCGTCGACGTAAACTTTGGTGCGGGTAATCAGATCAAGGTCGATTTGTCGCAATACCCGGTGGTACAAAACGCTGTCGTGCAAAACGCCAAATTGCAACAACAAAACATTATCTACCACCGCGAGCCCTGGTATCGACGCTGGTACACCGTTGCCGGCGGAGCGGCTGCACTCATAACTGTCACCGCGACGTTCATTTACGTCACCCGGCAGACCGACTTCGACGAATCGCGTAAATTGTAAACGCCTGCTGGCAGCCTCAAGCGGTGCATTGCCTGTTTCAGGTTCGTTGCGATACCATCAACGACAAGCGTATGGTCTCCCGATGCAGCCTGGCAACCTCGATGAGCTCCGCACCGATCTGGGTGCAATCGACCGTGAGATTTTACGTTTGGTCGCCCAGCGCCAGGCCGTCGCGCAAAAAATTGGGCTCGCCAAACGCGATGCCGGTTTGCCAACCCGCGACTATCGCCAAGAACGCGATGTGCTAGAGCGCGCGCGCGCCGCGGCGGTCGACCACGGCTTAGCGCCGGCACTTGGCGAAGAACTTATGCTCATCTTGATCAAAAGTTCGCTCACCGTGCAAGAGCGAGATTTGGTTGCAGCGCGACGCGACGGCAGTGGCCAACGAGTCTTGGTAATCGGCGGCCTCGGCAATATGGGTCGGTGGTTTTGCCGGTTTCTATCCGCGCAGGGCTTCCTAGTTGAGCTCGCCGACCCACAGGCCACCAGCGCGGTTACCGCCGAAGGCTGGCCTTGTGTTACCGACTACCAACAGCTCACCCTCGATCATGCGATCATTGTGATCGCTGCGCCGATGCCGGTATCGGCCGACATCCTCGAACATCTTGCGATCGCACCGCCGCCCGGCATTGTCTTTGATGTCGGCTCGCTCAAAAGTCCGCTGCGCAAAGGACTGCATAACCTGCGTGCCGCAGGCGGTCGGGTCACCTCCGTGCATCCGATGTTTGGCCCCGATACAGATCTGCTTAGCGGCCGTCACGTCATCTTTGTCGACGTCGGTGACGCCGAAGCAACCAAAACCGCACGCCTGTTATTTGAACCCACGATGGCCACCTTGGTCGACATGGATCTTGAAAGCCATGACCGCTTGATTGCATACGTGCTCGGTCTTTCACATGCACTCAACATCGCTTTTTTTACCGCCCTGGCCGACAGCGGTGAAACCGCGCCACGGCTAGCCGAACTTTCGTCGACGACGTTTGATGCCCAACTCAGTGTTGCGAGCCGGGTGGCGCGCGAAAATCCAGATTTGTATTTTGAAATTCAGCGGCTCAATGATTACGGCACCGAATCGCTCTCCGCCCTGCTGTACGCTGTCGAAAAACTGCGCTCCGTGGTCCGCGCCGGCGATGCCGAAGGGTTTCGCACACTCATGAACCGGGGCCGCGACTACTTAGCGACCCGCACTCGCATCTGAATCGCGCTAACCAGCATCGCGTTGACCAAGCCTCACAGCTGCTGGTTAGTCTCGATTAGACCAGGGACTTGCCTACGACATCGATCAAATGCTGGCAATGACCAAACGCGCCAGCAGCGACGCAATTTCACAAATCACCAGCCGTCGGCAATCGACGTTAGTAATTCCGTGGGCCATCGAAGGCTCCGTGTGAGTTCAATTCGAAGGCTTCGGCCGCATCGGCGCAGGCTTTCCGCGCAGCGAAGGCAAGTGGAGGTTGTAGCTTGCAACCTTCAAGGAAACAGGGTCCATGCCTCGGCAAAAGTCAGCGGACGCGCAAGAGTCCCGTTGTCAAATAACTGCTGCAGCTGCCGCGCTGTCACAACATGGACATTGGCAGGCAGCCCTTGCAAGAATCGCTCAAATTGTTGACGTCTACGATCGCCGCCATAAACGCGGTACTGACCATCAAGATCCAAAAATGACCAACTGTGCATCATCATCACCAAAACATTAACGTCTGGATCCGCTCGCCCGAAATCCTCGATCTCCTTGTACATCCCAGGCACATCGTTCAATAGATTGTCGTCGAAGCGCACGTCGCCAAATGCGTGCGGCACGTACGAAATTGGAATTTCAATTACCCCGTTGGTCCATGTAAACATCGGCAAGCGCCCAAAGTTGTGAGCCTGCGACGTGCCGCGCGGATTGTAGTTGTAGCTGAACGCCAACTTTGCATCCGGCATAGCTTCAATCAAGCCCCGGCTCTGCTCATAACCACCGCCGCGAAATGCCACCGGTTGAGGCAACTTCCACGTTTCAAACAGACGATGGGCATACCCAAACAAAGCGGCCGCATCGCTGCGCGTAAACGCAACCAGGCGCGCCGGTGGAATACCAAGTTCAGACCAAAACTCGGCTGGCACGTTGTCGGGGTGCGCATGCAGCTCCACATCGTGGCCGCGTGCGACGATTCGCTTGGCGACCTCCGCAATTTGCTGCGGGAACCGCGAAACCTCTAACACATCGAGAAAGAAGCTGATCTGCACACCTGCGTGGTCAGCCGCATCCATCATTTCTTCGATGCCTTCGCGATGGGCCTCACCGAAATCGCCGTAGATCAAACGCTCAACGTGATTCGAAGGCGCCCGTTCAGGCAGCGCTTCCACGTCTATGGAGATCACCAGATAGATGTCGGCCTTCTTGTCGAACTGAAAGGAGTGGCAATCGCTGATGAAAACGACGCAACTCATGATGAGCCCCCAACGCGCCAGCGTATTAAAACCAGCGATCATATTTGCACGCACCACTGCCGCAGCTTAGCCGCCAACGCAAATTCCAAAAAGTTCAACATCTGGCAAATTTTGACCTATCAGACGAAAGATACTTTCGGCTGAACGTTTCGCTAGCACGTTGCGACGTGTGTCACATTTCGCAAGCCCACGGATTCAACTCAAATTCAATGCCAGCACCAAAAACATAGCCTTCGGCGAGCGCTTCCTGGGAAGCGCAAAGAAATAGTCCTACCACCCTCTGTCGACTGCAAGCCGGGCATTCAACCCACCACGCATGGCCTCACGCGATTTTCTGGATCGTGCATTAGCCCTGCCTGGTTAATAATTCGTGGCCAGTGGCGTTGGCGACCCGCGCCGCCGACGCAACAACAACAAGCCGACGCCAAAACCCATCAGCATTGAACTTGAACCCGGCGCACCCGCGTCGCAGCAACCTTTTTCAGGCGGCTTCACCAGCGGTAGGCCGGCATCCACCATCGGTACGACGTTGCAGTCGACCGCCGTCGACGTGATGCCGAGTTGCATTTTTACCATGCACCAGGTTTGCAACTGACACTCATCGTATTGCACTTGACCGCTTTGGCAGGTCACGGGTTTTGTGG
>JAYWHS010000175.1:0-1622 GCA_043777635.1 Kofleriaceae bacterium
ATCGGCGATGTTGAGGGTTGGCGGTACATGCGCCAGCGGCTGTTTGTTGGCAGCTTGATGAATGCGATAGGCCAGGCTGTCGGGTGAGTAGAAGCCGTACAGTTCACGGCGCGGGTAATCGTTCAGCTCGTCGATAAACGAGATTTGAAAGCCATTGGCGAGAAAGATCAGTGGCCGGTGGCCAGTGGATTTTTGCAGGCAGTCGGCATAGAGCTTAGCTTGTTTTTCGCCTTCACCGACGCTGATGCCAGTGCGCTTGGCTTCAACCACGGCGAGTGGTCGACCGCTTTGATCGTACAGTACGTAGTCGACATAGCCTTCGCCGGCTTTGTTGGGCATACCGGCGACTTTGACTTCTTGGCCAACGGTGTCGGTGCTAGTGCCATTGGCACCGACGTTCCAACCGGCGGCGGTAAGCGCTTGGTCGAGTAACTTGCGCCGGGTGGTGGCTTCATTGAAGTGCAGGGCGTTGACAGTAGTTTCGCTGCGTGTTCGTAGTGCGGCAATGCGGTTGGCGTGTTCAGTTTGGAAGGCAACAAGCTCTTCTGCTGTTGCGATGGCTTTTGCTTCGATTTTTTGGCGGGCTTCGCGCTCGGTTTTAAGCTGATCGAGGGCTTCGGTCAGTTTGAGATCGGCGAGCCGGGCTCGTTCGAGGGTAGCTGCATCAACTTTGGGTTGTTTCGCAGTAGCGCCGGTGGCGTTGGTTGGCGCGACGTAGTGGGGGATGTCGCGAACATAGCCGCAGATCGGGTGCGCCCAACGTGCGATATCGAAAAGCTCTTGCAGACATGATGCTGCCATCGCAGGTATGACCGGCCGCTTGCGACCACCATGCGCACCTTGGTTGCCCATAGTGCGAACGATGTGGAATTTATCGACGATGACGCGCGGGACCCAGGACGTGAACTCGACTGCCGTCAGGCGATCGATCAGGCTACTGCCCACCAACATGCGGGTTTGGGATCGTTCATAGAGAAACTCAATGGCAAGCTCGATGAACTTGCGCTGCTTGGTTACGGAGCTTTCTGGATCGTTAAAAACGTACAACTCGGCAAAGCCACCGAGGTCAGCGAGTTCATGCCACTCGGGGCGCAGAAATTCGAAGTTCTGCGATTTCATATACGGCACCCGTGCTGCGGCATCGCGCGGGCTGGTGCCGGCAGTAGATGCGGTTGGGTTGGTTTCGCCGTCGTGCATGGTGGTGACGATTGCAATTGCAGCAGTTGTGCCAGCCCGACTGCGGTAGATGACGTCATCGTTTGCCCTTGGTTCGCACGTTGTACTTGGTGAGCCAGTTGCTCAAGGTTTGGTAACTTGGCGCTCCGACCAATGCTGCCGCTTTGGTCTTGTTGCCCTCCGCCTCCGCCATGGCCCGCATCAGATAGTGATTCGCTACTTCATCAATCAGATCAGGTAGTTTGAGGGTATCACCTAGCGGGCGGTGCAGGATGTTACCGGCGCCATGTTGTGCGCTGCGCGGCGGATTGATGATGGCGCGGCGCATGTCGTCGGCTGAGATGGTTGGTGTGCGGGACCATAAGAGTGCCCGGGTAATGGTGTTTTCCAGCTCGCGCACGTTGCCTGGCCATGGATGTTCCAACACAAGATTTCTTGCGCCTGCG
>JAYWHS010000176.1:0-1620 GCA_043777635.1 Kofleriaceae bacterium
TCGCGCGGGTGCTGTAGCAGCACAACGCGGGTCTTGGTGGGCAACAACGTCAATTCGGCGCAGTAACACACCGCTGGTGGGCGACGACAACGTGTACACAGCGGGCGTGGTTCGCGCATTACGCGCGACGTATATCACATCGTATCGTGGTTCGGCGCATCGGTGGCTCCGCCGTGCCTACGCTGGCAGCGTGCGTTGCGGAATGCCCTGGCAACAGATCGGAATTTCAGCCCGAATCAGCTCTATGGTTTGCGCTAGCTTGGTTAAGAACCGAGGCGAGCTTTCGACAAAAACCCGACGAGGATGACCGTCCCATGCAGCTACGATGCGCTCATCAATTGCCGACGCCTCGGTAGGATTCTCGGTGCGCATGGGATTGCGATGGTTGTAGCCATGGTGCGCATTGGGGGTACGCAAATGAATGACGGCGGCATAGCGCGCCAATTCTTGAACTCGATCGATACCCGTTTCGGCGTAAAAGTCCGCTTCGGGCCCCGCTTCGAGCGTTCGCTCGCTCGCTCCATCTTTGGGCACAGGCCAATACGCTAGGCCGTCGAGGGTGCCGCGATCACAAAGCACCACCGCGTGACTGACATCTTCTAGTGCGATGCGCTCAAGTTCGATCTGGACCCGAGCGATGGCACGCTGCGCGGCGCGCCGTGCCAATTCACTATCGCGACGTGGAAAATTGCCTTGCCACAACACGTTGGCTGCCTCGGGCAACACCGTCACATGCTTGCAGAATTCTCGCTGGGCAAATTCCAAAATTGCAGTTTTGCCGGCACCGGGGCCACCGGTGAGCACTACCAGCTTGGGTGCGTGAGCTGCCACGGAACACGTACAGTGCGGCACCGCAGCATGAGAACCGGTTTTAGGCATAGGCGATTGTAAACAATTGCGTCCGGGCGCGACACGTTGCAAGCCCACCCAATGCACCGACAATTCGCGCAACCTTTGCGTATGTCGACGATGCAGTGCATATTCAACGCAAAGATTGCAGCCGGTGATGCGGATGCTCACCGTCGACGATTCGTGCGACCATGGTACTGATATACATGATCGAACTAGAATGTATTGGCGGCACGCGCACGGTAACCGGATCCAAATACGTGCTGCGCACCAGCAAGGCAACGGTCCTACTCGAATGCGGCCTATTCCAAGGCCGACGAGCCGAAAGCTTTGAACGCAATCACCACTTGCCCGTCGACATCGCCCACCTCGATGCCGTGGTGTTGTCCCATGCCCACCTCGATCACTCGGGGGCGTTGCCAATTCTATGGAAGCACGGCTATCGCGGGCCTATTTTCGCGACGCCTGCAACTCGCGATCTTTGCGCTCCCATGCTGGCCGATTCGTCGGCGATTCAAGCCTCCGATGCGGTGCACATCGACAAGCTGATTGCACGAGGCGTGGACATTGCGCCGGTGACGCCGCTGTACGGCAGCGAGGACGTGATTGGTACGCTCGAACTGATGATCGGCGTGCCGTATCATCGCAAGCACCCGGTCGCACCAGGCATTACCGTGACGTTTCTCGACGCTGGCCATGTGTTGGGCAGTGCGATTGTGGTGCTCGACATCAACGACGAAGGCCAACAAACCCGCATCGCGTTCACCGGCG
>JAYWHS010000177.1:0-5340 GCA_043777635.1 Kofleriaceae bacterium
TCGACCAGCTACAATTTCGCGAGGTAACGACATCCTTGGTTTATCGGCGACCACGCCAAAATCACCGCCGAAAATCGAACTTGTTTTCCCGTGTGTCCGCCGTTGGGACACCGCTGTCCAGCTGCCGGACACATCGTCCGGATACCGGACACTGCGCTGGCTGGCTGGCGGCGGATCGAGCTACCTCCACCGACTACCGATTCGACCTAGTGGGTCCGTCAAACCGTTGTTGGTCGGCCGCCGACACCCCGACAAAGAAACCTTCTTGATCGCCGTAGCCTGCGGCTGCGCCGAGGTTAAGCGACAGTGCATTGCCGCTCTGGGCAACGGGAACCAGAAATCCGATATCGGCCAACCAAAACGTCGTTAGCGACGGGCGCTTGCCAACGTTTTCACCATCGGCACTGCGCGGTTCGCCGAAGGGCCGGCCGCGCCGTAACGGAACCGCGATGGCGGCCGACAATTGCAGCGTTGGCACAAACGCTTTATTTGGATAACTGATGGCACCACCGAGGTGCGGTGCCAGCGAAATGAGCCCGGTGTCCATCACCGATAAACTCAAGCCGCCGGTTGCAGCGATCCAGTCATGTGCTGGCGAGGCAAAGCGGCCGTAATTGCGCAACGCCACCAACCAATGGCCTGTCCGTTCGCTGCCGTTGAGATGTTTGTCTTCCTTCCCCCGGCCGCCGGTAAGTTCAAGACCAACGGCCAAATCGTCGCGGGTTTGCCGCTCAACCCGTAGCGCCATGCCCCAGCCATCTCCACCCAGCAGTTGGCCGGTGACCCCGATTACCACCATGGCGGTGGTCGCATCGACCGGCGCCGGTTCGGTACTGGCGTGCAACGCGAGCGTCGGTGGCGGAGCAATAACTTGGCAGCTAGTCGCAACCCCAAGCAGCGTCGAGCAAAACCAAAGCGGGAGGCAACGATGCATAGCTCATCGTAGCAGGGTGGGGCATGGCACAAGTTGGCAACTCGCATACGTGTGAGCGACATCGGCTGGATCGTATGCAGCGCTGACCGCAAACCGCGGACCACCGCGCTCGAAACATGCATACCCAGTTGTCATGCTCCCCATCATTCGCTGGTTTTACTTCACCAACGTGCGCACGCGTGCGCCAACTGCAAGCCGTTACAGCGTGCCCAACATTCGTTAAGGCCGTGGCCGAGGTCGGCGCGTCTTCATTCGCTTAACGTATAAGCACCTGCGATTGCTGCTGATTTTGTCTGACTTCTGTTACCTGAACAGCTTTGAAACTAGCCCACGCTGCAACGATCCAGTACCCTAGCAACGTGAACTGGGACACCGCCATGGCGGCCTTCATCGACTACCTCAAGGTCGAGCGAGCGTATTCGCGCCACACCGTGGCGGCATACTTGCGCGATGTCGCGGCATTGCGCGCACATCTGCTGGAAAAGCGCGGCACCGATGTCGCGTTGCCGAAATTGTCCGCCATGGATATTCGCAGTCACCTTGCCAGCCTGCATGGCACCACTGAAGCGAGCACGGTGGCTCGCAAATTGTCGAGCATCCGCGCGTTCGGCCGGTTTTTGCGCAAGCGCGGCGCAATCGAAGGCAATCCCGCTGCGACCATGCGCGGTCCTAAAAAGAAAAAAAGTTTACCGCGCGCCCTCGATGTTGATGACGCATTCCGCTTGATGGAAGCGCCGGCTGCAACCGGCCGAACCTCACACCGAAAACTGTCGTCGCAAGAGCAGGCCCGCCACGCGTTGTTACGGCTACGCGATACTGCGCTGATGGAGCTGTTGTACGGCACTGGCCTGCGGGTCAGCGAATGTTGCAGCTTGAACACAACCGATATCGATCGCGATCGTTATGGTGTGCCCTTGGTGTTGGTGCAGCGCGGTAAAGGTGGCAAATCTCGCCAAGTCCCGCTCGGCGGCGTTGCCGACCGTGCCGTGATTACCTATTTACCAGCGCGCGCTGCACTCATCGCCGATGCCCGCGGTGGCGCGGGTGCCGCGCTGTTTGTAAATGCCGACGGTGAACGGCTCACGCCGCGCTCGGTGCAGCGCATGGTCCGGCAATGGGCAGTGGCAGGTGGCGTCGTTGCCAAAGCCACCCCGCACGGCTTGCGGCATTCGTTTGCCACCCACCTGCTCGACGGTGGCGTTGATTTGGTGTCCATTCAAGAACTGTTGGGGCATGCGTCGTTGTCGTCGACGCAGATCTATACCAAGGTTTCCCTCGAACATCTGACCAATGTGTACGACGCCAGCCATCCAAGGGCGCAACTTGTAGCCAACCAGCGAACGTCCGGCAGTGGTGTGCAAGCATCGGCCGATGCACCGCTGGCGGCATTACCCACATCGCCTACATCGCCCAGGCTAAGCCCAGCCTCGAACGTGCGCAAGTCGCTATTGTCGCCTCTGACACCGTCGCGTGCCATGAAAAATCGCTAGCAGTTCGCGCGTTGGGCGAGCCGAAATGCTACGCCATAACCATGAGCAAAGTGGAGATCCATTCGACCACAATTTTGTCGGTGCGGCGCGCTGGCATGGTGGTCGTCGCCGGTGACGGCCAAGTGACGTTGGGCAACACCATCGTCAAAGCCGGGGCCAAAAAAGTCCGGCGCCTCGGCGATGGCCGCGTGATCGCTGGCTTTGCCGGCTCGGCCGCCGACGGTCTCGCGCTGTTCGAACGGCTGGATGCAAAATTGCGCGAGCAACGCAGCCCGTTGCGCCGCGCTGCGGTCGAGTTGGCCAAAGAATGGCGCACCGATCGCGCCATGCGTAAACTCGAAGCAATGCTGGTGGTCGCCGATGCCGACGGCACATACATCTTGTCGGGTTCCGGCGATGTCATTGAACCCGATGACGGGATAGGTGCCATTGGTTCGGGTGGCCCGTACGCGCTGTCGGCAGCACGGGCATTGCTGCGCCATAGCGACATGTCGGCCCGGGCCATCGTCGACGCTGCGATGGCCATCGCCGGTGAAGTTTGCATCTACACCAACGCTAACATCACGGTCGAGGAGTTGTCATGAAAGCCATCAGCAAGATCACAACGCTTACCGATGCCCAGCTGACTCCAGCCCGCATCGTCGAAGAACTCGACCGCTACGTGATTGGCCAAACCGAAGCTAAGCGTGCGGTGGCCGTGGCGATGCGCAACCGTTGGCGTCGACAACAAGTGGTGGGTGATCTCAAAGACGAAATCGCACCGAAAAACATCATCATGATGGGCCCGACTGGCGTCGGTAAAACCGAAATTGCTCGACGCCTCGCCAAGCTGGCGCGTGCGCCATTTCTCAAAGTTGAAGCCAGCAAATTCACCGAAGTTGGCTACGTTGGCCGCGACGTCGATTCGATCGTGCGCGATTTGATGGAGGTCTCGGTCAAACTGGTGCGTGACGAAGAAGCCGCCAAAGTGCGCGGTCGAGCGCGCGAAGCCGCCGAAGAACGCGTGTTGGATTTGCTGTTGCCACGGCCGCCAGGCGCTGCGCCAGCGCGGTCCATGGCCGATCGCCCAGGCGAACCTTCGACCGCAACTGACTCAACCCGCGAGAAATTTCGCGACATGCTGCGCGATGGCCGGCTCAACGATCGCGAAGTTGAGTTGGAACTCAACGACGACCGCAATCCATTGGTTTCAATGCTCGGCGGCCAGCCCGGCATGGATGAAAGTGCGCTATCCGGGTTGCGTGACATGATGGGCGGCATGGGCAAAAAGACCCGCCGGCAAAAACTTCGCGTCCCGCAAGCGTGGGATGCATTGACCGAGCAAGAGGTTGAAAAGTTGATTGATGCCGATGCTGCGGCCCGCGAAGCAGTCAGTCGCGCGGAAAATTCCGGCATCGTGTTTATCGACGAGATCGACAAGATCGCAAGCAGCCGTGATCGCAACGGCGCTGATGTGTCGCGCGAAGGTGTGCAACGCGACTTGTTGCCGATCGTCGAAGGTTCGACCGTGACTACCAAATATGGCCCGGTGAAAACTGACCACGTTTTGTTCATTGCGGCAGGCGCGTTTCATGTCGCTAAACCCAGCGATCTGATACCTGAATTGCAAGGCCGGTTTCCGATTCGGGTTGAACTTACGTCATTGGGCGCGCAAGAATTTGTGCGTATTTTGACCGAGCCGCAAAACGCCATGACCCGGCAATATGCGGCGTTGTTGGCAACAGAAAATGTCATCATCGAATGGACGGCCGAAGCGGTGCAGGAGGTGGCATCGATTGCCGCCGCAGTGAACCAGCGCAGCAACGACATCGGCGCCCGCCGGCTGCATACGGTACTTGAGCGCTTGCTCGATGATCTACTCTACAACACGCCCGAAATTGGCCCGCAAACCATTCCGATTACGGCGGCCTACGTCCAAGAGCGGCTGGGTTCGCTGGTCGCCGATGAAAACCTATCGAGCTATATTTTGTGATTGATGCATCTCGCAGTTACGCATGTGGTGCCTGGCACCGATGGCGCGTTCATGTTGTAGTGGAGTCGTTATGCAGGCACTGATTGAAAAGGCCCGCGTGCTTATTGAAGCACTGCCGTTTATCTCGGAGTTTCGCGGCAAAACCGTGGTCGTAAAAATCGGTGGCGCGACGCTTGAAGACGAAAATCTCCGCCGCCGCTTCTGCGAAGATGTGATCTTGCTCGACTGGGTCGGTATTCACGTTGTGGTGGTGCACGGCGGCGGTAAACAAATTACGTCCATGTTGGATCGCTTAGGTATCGAAGCAAAATTCGAACGTGGAATTCGCGTGACCGATGCCGCGACCTTGCAAGTGGTCGAGATGGTTTTAGCCGGGCCGATCAACTCTGATATTGTGCGCTTGATCAATCACCTCGGTGGTGCTGCCGTCGGGCTCACCGGCTGCGACGGTGGCTTGGCTAAAGCGCGCTTGGTCGACCCAGCCTTGGGCCGAGTAGGCGAAGTCGAAAGCATCGACCGCATCGTCATCGATCGGCTCATCGGCGAATTTATTCCGGTGATTGCGCCGTTGGCAACCGGGCCTGATGGTGAACCGCTCAACGTAAATGCCGATGTGTTTGCAGCGACGTTGGCGGCAGCGTTGAACGCCGAAAAATTGGTATTATTAACCGACATTGCCGGTGTGTTAGACGCCGATAAGCGCCTCATTCCGACCATCACGCCGAGCCTCGCGGCCGAGCTAATCGAGCGTGGCGTGATTTCAGGTGGCATGATTCCCAAAGTCGAAAATGCGTTGGCAACCGTGGCGGCGGGCGTCACCAAAGTCCACATCATCGACGGCCGCCTCGAACACGCGCTGCTGCTTGAAATTTTCACCACCGACGGCGTTGGCACTCAAGTCGTCGCCGATGCCATGCCGTTACCGACCAAAGGAAGCATATGAG
>JAYWHS010000178.1:0-5339 GCA_043777635.1 Kofleriaceae bacterium
CATCTTGGGGCGCATCGGGCGGCGGTCCGTCGAACACGCCATCGCCGGCGCTGCACTTGGGCCCGGTGACGCCAAATTGTTCGCGTAGCGAAGGCCACATCAGTGATTCACACGTATCGTATTGCGGGCTACCAGCCGGACAGACGACTGGCCCTGCAAGCTCAACGAAACGAAATATTTTCTGCCATTGATCGCCGTCGCCAGAGCGTCCTAACGCCAAAAAATCTGGGTCCCAATTGGTGCCGCAAGTTAACAACTGGTTATCTTCGCGTTCCGCCAAGCACGCAGTTTTGGGTGAGTTCGCGATCGGTGTGAACGTTTGCCCCATGTTGGTAGAACGTTGTAAGCCGGCGGTGGCCGACGCCACCAATACAGTATTGACGTCACGAATTACCACACTGCGAATGGCATCCGTGGTGCGCAACACTTCGGTCCATGTCGCGCCGGCATCTACGGTGCGATACAAAATGTCACCACCACCCGGATTCGCTGCAACCGAACGCAAAAACATGAGATCGCCCACCGCTGGGTCAAGCGCATCGATGAGGATAGTTGGGGTTGCGGCCATCATCACGCCGGTGAGCGGGGCTTCGGTCCAGGTCGCAGCGCCATCATTGCTGCGATATAAATGGGCCGCAGGTTGGGCGGCATTAGGACCTGCGATTTGGTAGCCCGTCACCCAGATTCGCTGTTCGTCCGACCGTGCGATCTTGATGCTCTTGTACCAAACTACGTTGGACGGTAGGCCCATCGGCGCAAACGTCCGGCCTTGGTCGGTAGATTTGTAAATGTCGTTTGGGTGCGCGCTGTCGGCGGTGGCAATCCAAACATTGCCGCTTGCCGGCACGTCGATCGCATCGACCCAAAGGCCATCAATTTTGCCTGGCCCCGGTGCGGCTTCGGCGGTTGCCGTGACAAACGTACAACCGTTGTCGCGACTGATGCGCAAGCCCTGATACGTCGTGGCGTAGATGGTCCCGTTGGCGTCAACGGCGTAGTGCGGATCAAACGAGCCGCCGTAGCCAATCACTTGTTCGCAGATCCAGCGAAACGAACAGCCATCGTCTTTACTGATCAGTAGCCCAAATGTGGTGCCACTGTAAATTTCATTGGGATGGCCTGGCCTGGTGTGAACGCTCACGGTTGCGGGCGGTCGCCCGTTGGCGAAACTCGCAGATACCTGAAGGACCAGGGCTAGAAACGCAACATAACAGAGTGACTGCGGACGCATTGCCAGGCAACGCTACCTCAGCTCGGTCGCGACGAGTTAGCTATTTTGTGTAAACAAGATAGCCAACCGCACCAACCGCAGCGAACAGCAGAATGATGAGCAGAAAGACAATCTTGTTGGCCGATGATGCAGGCGCAGTAGCAGCGGCGGATTTACCACCGGTTTGTGGCGACAAACTGCCTGGTGGTTGCGATTTGGTCGAGTTGCGGATCTGCGCTTGATATTGATCCAATTGCGCAGCCGACACGTTGGGCCGAGCTGCCGCAGCGCCGCCTTTCCCGATCGAAGGCAACGACGGCACGCTTGGTTTGGAACCGCCCGGCATAATCGCGGGTGAACTCATGCGAGCTTTGACTTTGCTGCTGGTACCGTTGCTAGAACGCGATTTGCTGGTCGTCGAAGTTGGTGCCATTTCTTTGATCGCGCCATTGAGGCGGTCAGGCTCCGCAACTTTTTTAGCGTTTGAAAGAAACGCAAAGTACGAATCTGGCATGTCGTCGAAATCCATGACCAGGTCACATTCATCGCAGCGACAGGTTGGCGGCTCATGCGGCGCCGCTCCCATGTCCGAGGTCTCGACCAGCAAGACTTTTTCTTCGTCGCATTCCGGGCAGAAATACGGCACGTAGAAACTCTTCACTACGCCATTGCCAGTGAAGTTGTTCACCAGGTTGATCTGGGCGACGATGGCTGGCGAGCACTCGACCAGGACCGCTTTAGCACCTTGGCCGTCGAGCTTGCCGAGCCAGTTGACCCAGTCGCGAACACCACAAGAGTTGATGCGTTCGACTTCGCCGACGTCGATCAGCGCCGTTCCAGTGGGGATTTTATCCACTAATTCGGCCAGCTCGTTATCTTCGTCGATAACGCCACCTAGCTTGACGTAACTTACGTCGCCTCGTTGCTGCACACTGGATTGAAACTTTTGGCTCATAGCTTCTCCGTCGGGTTTGACGTAATCGTTGTGCTCTCCACTACAACGTGCAGTAGTAAACCCCGATGAACTCTCATGCTAGCGGCTTTGTGTTGATGACGCTAGGCCCGCTTGGCCAAGATCCGTGCTTGGGTTGATCGGATCGGCAGAAATGTGCTGGCAATGTAGGCGTTCGGGCTACGTTTGCCGAGGTGTAAACTAAGGTGCAGCTGCCAAAAAGTCCCGTAGCCGCTGGTAATCGTCGCTAATGTAAAAACGCAGCAGATCAGGGCCGCCTAACACCGCACCTAAGGCAATGGTTTCATCATGACTCGTTGGGGTTTCGCCGGCTAAACGGGCGACAGCCCAAATCGCGGCAGCGTAGTCGTCGCACGCTAGCAAACCGCCGCGTTTGGCAACCGCGAGCGCGCCATCAAGCCACATTGCCACATCGCCATCGCGCACGTGCTGGTGATTGTCTTCGATAAATTTTTTGGCTGAACTTGGTAGCCCAGCGATGAGTTCTACCGCAGCTGTGGAACGGCTTTCGGGGGCGGACAAAATCGATTTGAGCAACGCGGTCAATTCGCGGCGTTGCCGAGCACCCAACGTTAGGAGGAACGCATAACCACCACGAATCGCTTCCAAGCCATAGCCCAAAATGAAGCGTTGCACCTCGGGTGTTTCGTTGGCGATCGAGCGATCGAGCACCAACATGGGACGCGGAAACGCGATGGCTGCCATCATGCCAGGCACGCGATCGCCAATGAAGACTTCGGGCGCAACCGCCATCGTTGCGCACAATTCGGTGAGCGTTGGGCTGAGCTGGAATTCGTCCTGCATGCGTAGCGCCACTAAATGGCCGCCGACCGCCGCCGTAGCAAATCGCGTTGCGATGGGCTCGGCCAGTGCATCGAATACTTGGCCAACAATCGATTTACTCGCGGGCATCAATAAATATTGGCCGCGCGCGTCTGCGGACAGCGCTTGCCGAACGATGGCGGGTGCTCGACTGTTGCGCAACTGTTGTGCGGTGCTGCGGTCAGCTTCTTCGGAAAAACCCAGCAGCGTGAGTGCCGACAACACGCGTCCGGCGCGGATGGTGTCACCGGCGCGATTGTAAAATGATGCCAGCAAGCGATACGCTGGCGCGTGGTGCAAGTCGCGCTCGATCACCTTTTTGAGTTCAGCGATCGCTTTGCTCAAGTCGGTGACCGCGTAGATTTCGGCTAGGGTAACCCGATCGCCAGCGTTGTCAGGTTCGACGTTGAGAATCCCACGGTACGCATCGATTGCCGCAGGCCGATCACCGGATGCCAGCAAAATGCGGGCGAGTCCACGCTGCAACGGTACCGCAGCTCGGGTCCCGCCGCTGGCCATCGCTGCATGGGCCGCGTCGATCAGCAGGGTCTCGGCTTGGCGTTGATCACCTGCGTCGGAGGCTCGACGGGCCAGCACCAGCGCTGGCGGCGCGTAGCCAGGATCATACTCAATGGCGCGACGGTACTGCGGTGCTGCTGCGCGGTGTTCGCCGGCGGCGTCGGCAATGCGGCCTTTGTAATAGTAGTAGCGGGCCAAGGCGGTGGGCGAGAGTTCTTTGCCTGGTGCTGTGGAAATGGCGATCAGCCGATCGATGGATGCGGTCGCTTCAGGCAACCGACTGAGCAAGTAATATTCTTGGGCCAGCCGGTAATGCGCTTCGCCGTGCTCGAGGTCTAGCTTAATTACTTCCCGTAAAACCGCGATCGCGCGTTGGCTATTCATTTGGCCTTCGGCGTGAATCTCGGCTTGGCGTAGCAAGGCCGAAATCCGATCGGCAGCGCGGGTGGCCGGGTTTGCAACAAATCGTTCAATTGCAAACACGCCATGGTCCCACTGCCGCATTTCAACGTGAAAGTTGATCAGCGATCCAAGTACGACGAAGTCGCTCGGTGCCAGTTCGGTGGCAGCTTCGTACATTGCCAGCGCGCGATCCAAATCGCCGTCGCGTTCGAAAATGGCAGCTTGCCCAATCATGACGCGTGCCAACAACGGGCCGGCGTCTTCGCGTTTGCGATAGATTTTTTCGAGTTCGCGGTAGGTGCTTTCGAAGTCAAACGCGTCGCGATGCGAGCGCGCCAACACGCCGAGTTGATCAAGCGTGGCGAGATTGTTGGGATTGATTTCTAGCGATGTGATGAAACTATCGGCGGCGGCGGCGCTATCGCCGGTCATTTGCGCGACCAAGCCACGCTTGCGATAGAATTCGCTGCGCGCTTGCGGATCGCCTTCGCGCGCTAAACGCTGGCCTAGTTTGGCAGCCAGCGGTTTGGCTTTTTCCCAGTCGGCGATAGCTACCAGGTGTTCAAATAACGCTTGGTTGGCCGGCAAACACTCGGCGTCGACGGTAATCGCACTTTCGTAATAGTGCATGGCGCGTTCAGGGTCAGCCAGCCGCTCGTCGTAGATCTTGCCTATTTGCGCAAATACGCCGGCACGCTCTTTGTCGTCTTGCCAAAGTTTTACTTCAAGCTCCAGCGATTCGATGACCCGTGGCCAATCCTTGCGCCGCAAGTAAATGTCGCGCAGCCCGTGGACGGCTGGCAAACACGCCGCCGAAGCTTTGACGGCTTGATCATAATAACGAATTGCATCGTCTTCGCGGCCGAATTTTGCTTCCGTGACCGAGCCGCAGCGAAAATACATCAGGGCTTTGGCCGTGCGGTCGGTGGTAACACGAATTTGCCGACGCGTGATTTCGATGAACTCGTGCCACTTTTCGGTGGACTCAAAAATTCGCGCAAGTGCATCAAGTGCTTCGCGATGGTCGGGTTGCATCTCAAGCAGTTTTTGGTAAGCGTCGACCGCAGCGGTCACGTCGCGCGCACCTTCTTCACTGACTTGGGCGATGCGGCGCAACAGCTGGGCGATTTCGACTTGGTCATCGGCACTAGCCAAACGTGAGCGCAACACTTCAACCAGGCCGGTCGGGTCGTGGTGTTCTTCGTAGTAGCGTTCCAAGGTGAGCGCTGCTTCCCGGTCGCTCGGATCGTGGGTCAATAACTGCCGTTGGATACGGACCAGCACGCCTGGATCATTCACTAACTGTGCGTAGTGGGCGGCTGTCCGCAACGCATCAACCTTGCGTGCTGCATCGGTGGTTGCATCCGCGCGGCGCTCGTAGGCCGTAACCAGCAACGCAAAATCACGGCGCTT
>JAYWHS010000179.1:0-1618 GCA_043777635.1 Kofleriaceae bacterium
TGGATCGGAGCACGTCGCGCAGCGACCTAGTTTCGCCAGCTCCATGGATCGCTCGGCGGGATCAGGGAGACTATGAGCAACGTTCGTCAGCAACCAACCTCGACCTTTTATGCGCCCGATTTATACACACGCGCGTTGGCATTTGCTGCGCAGCGGCACGCTCACCAGACTGTGCCAGGAACCAACTTGCCCTATTTGGTTCATTTGGTCAGCGTCGCATCAGAGGTCATTGTCGCCTTGGCGGCTGAACCGCGCGCCCAACCCGACGTAGCCATGCTTTGCGCATTACTTCACGATACGATCGAGGATACTCAAACAACGTACGATGAGGTTCACCGTGAGTTTGGCCTTGCCGTTGCCGACGGTGTGCAAGCACTGTCAAAGCAAGCGTCGCTACCCAAACATGAGCAAATGGCCGACAGTCTACGCAGAATCAAGAATCAGCCAGCCGAAGTATGGATGGTTAAACTCGCGGATCGCATCGTCAATTTAGGTAAGCCGCCTGCGACCTGGAATATGGAGAAGCGGCGATTCTATCGAGATGAAGCTAGCTTCATCGTAGAAATGTTGGGTGCTGCTAGCGCAACGTTGAGTACCCGTTTGCATTTGCGAATCGCGGCGTATCCCGTCGACGATCAGTTGTGAATAGAGGCGGCGTCGCTAGCGTCGGGTAGCACGGCATCGGACAGATATTGTGTGCGGACTCCCTCGGGACTAATAATGAACACGTGATCTTGAATACCGGCCTGGCCGCCGCTTTGACTCTCAGGTTGATCTTTTTGAATCTCAGCAAAAAGGGCCTTGGCCGCGCTGATTGCTTCAGCCTCGGTTGCATGGGTTGAGTCTGGGTACTCTTCTCTGGCAAAGGTGTCCCAACCTACAACCTTCCACCGTTTTTCTGATTGCATGTGAATGCCGCGAGGGTAGCAGAATAAAGTTCAGCTGCGCATCCCAATCAACAACTCTGCCACCGTTACATTTAGATCGGCTTTGGTCGTCAGCCTGCCTCACCGGCGCGCATAGGCTGATTGGTCGAGCCTGACGGCTCCGCCCCAATTGGCTTTGCCGAGCAGGCACCGGCTTGTTGCTGCTCGGCGGTACTCGTTTGCTGCAACTGCGTTTATTGACGCTATCGCTAGCCATATGGCATGACAGAACGCACCAACTGCGAGCGAGCGCGCGCTATTACTGCGCGGCGCGGCGCTCCCGAAACCTTTCAACCAATGGCTTTTGTGGATGCCAAGATTGTTCAGCAGCAACACGAGTGATTGCGACAACGTAACACTGCCGTTGTCGGCGTGCAGCGTGAGTTGTCCTGGCGCATGGGCGCGCAGCCACTCAATGGGGCAAGCAGGGCGACGAACGTAATTGCACAGCGGCAATCCTTTTAAGGCGCCCGTTGATCATTGCTAAATGTGGATGGCAGCAACGCACGCATAGGCCAAGGTTAAAATATTAACTACCGGTTCCTCAAGGACGAAGCTCTCACTGATGTATCGAATCACAACCAGCGCACTTCCCAGCATGATCTTTATGCACACGTCGTGATCGACGAACTGAGTTAGTTGTTTTTCGATGTTACCTTGAACGTGTACGCGGCGCGCTTCGTGCTTTATCA
>JAYWHS010000180.1:0-1617 GCA_043777635.1 Kofleriaceae bacterium
GATGACTTCTTCAGTGATGTTATTCATCTGCAAGGTCAAGCGCGCGGTGGCCATGGTGGTCGTGGCACCAAGCTGGGCATCGACGCTGGCAAGTTTGGCGCTCGCTTGGTCGGCGTTGAGTTTGGTGGTTTTGAGCGCCGCAGGGTCCTTTGCGAGACCACGCCACAGGGCCACTTCTTCGATCAAGATCGCGCGTTGTTCAATCACGAGATCCATCGCAGCTGTCCGACCGCCAGCTTCGGTGGCCGCTACGGCTTTCGCAGCGGCACGTTGCCGAACCATCCGGCCGAGCAACTCGCCTGCGTGCGCACCTGCGCTCTTGAAGCGCGCGAGCTGGCCTTCTAGCTGCATGTTGATCATATGACCCATCGCCATCGCTGCTCCGTCGAGGCTGAACTGCAACAACGTGGCTTCGTCCGGTTCCCGGCCGTGCGCTACTGCCTGGACGCGAGCGCCGATGTTGGCAACCGCCATCGCGGTGAAGATTTCAACGCTGGCCACGGCACCGCGCGTCGCTAAGACCTTGCTGGTTTGGCCTTGCGCCAACCAAATGGCGAAGGCTTCTTCGTCGAGGCCAAGCCAGCCTCGCGCCAGCGCTTGCCACGGTCGCAACGCAGCCATGACGGCACCGTTAAGCGCCAGCGTTTCGAGGAAGTTGATGCCAAAGGAGCCGCCGTTGAGCTTGGTTTGCACTGCCGAAAACGCCAACGCATCGACGTTGGCAAGTTTGGCGCTCGCTTGGTCGGCATTGAGTTTGGAGAATTTGAGCGCCGCAGGGTCCTGCGCGCCTGCGCGAGGCCTCGCCACATGTAATGTTCCGCTGCGTTGCGCTGAAACTTGCCGTCGATGCACGCTTAGCACCCCGCCGTTTAAATGACCAAGCGTGCACTTAAAAACACCCATGGCTTGGAAAAATAACCCAAGGTTACAGAGCCTCACCGAGGTCAATGACCTCGCCAGCTAGCGACAACATGCGTTCCTTGAGCTTGTCAAAGTCGTCATTCGCCGCTCGTTGCTCATCGGGATTTCGCCGAATCACGTACATGTCCAAGAACTCACCTGGGTGATAATTGAAGGCCGCACCAATTTTATTGCCTAAATCAACCAGTTCATCTCGCCTTGCACCCTCGGTAAACAAATTCGTCGCAACGGCTGAAACCTGCTTCCAGAATCCAGAAAACTGATTCATGTTTATTTCGCGTGCGCATAGCGCTGCGAGTTCTGCGCTCGTTGAAATTACAGCTTGTAGTGTCCCGTTTTTCATTCATCACCTAGTGCGTTCGCAAGGTTAAGGTTTGCGTTTGTGCTGCACGAATACTTCTTTGGACACAATTGCGCCGCCCTGGCCTTCAAGTTGCCATGCTTTGGGAATGAAGTATTGCAATGTGGCCGAACCTCCCATAAACACACCGCCCTGCGATCCAACGGGGCCTAAATATACGGTTGTGCCACGTGGAATTTTGGCGGCGTAACACCAGAGTACTTTTTCTTCTTGAGACTTGGTCTTACCGGATTCGATCTCACCTGTTGCAGCGTTGCTCCATTCTCGCTTCACCGCAACATCCAGTCGATATTGAGCTTCACTCTGCAAGGGTGCATCAGTCCACCACTGCCCCC
>JAYWHS010000181.1:0-5334 GCA_043777635.1 Kofleriaceae bacterium
CCAAGTCGCGCATGCCTTACCAGATCAAAGAAGGCGCGAACCAAAGTCCGATGATCGTGACTCGCGGTGGTGAGTTTGCAGTGCCTGAAATTTCCGCGATCGTGCTCGATCATGTGCGCGATATTGCAGCGTCGGCGTTGGATGTTGGCGTCAATCGGGCCGTGATTACGGTGCCGGCCAACTTCAATGATGCGCAACGTTCGGCCACTGCAACCGCCGGTGCTATTGCTGGCATCACGGTGGTTCGGGTGCTCAATGAGCCAACTGCGGCGGCCTTGGCGTATGGCCACAGCCGCCCGATGCAAGAGATTTTTGCGGTCTACGATTTCGGCGGCGGTACCTTTGACGTCACGGTGTTGCGCCTGCGCGACCAAGTGTATGAAGTGTTGGGCACCGCTGGCGATTCGTTCTTGGGTGGCGACGATCTCGACGAGCGCTTGGTCGAGTTGATGGTCAATCGTTTCCTACGCGAGAACCGCGTTGATTTACGCGATAACGAAATCGCGATGATGCGGATGCGCGCGGTCGCTGAGCAAGCCAAAATCGAATTGTCGCGCCGCACCCGGGCCAATATTCGCATCGACGAAATCGCCTACGGCACCAACGGCGCTGCAATGAATTTGCAGATGGAAATCAACCGCGATGAATTCGTGCAAGCGGCAGCGGACATCGTCGACCGTACGTTTCCGGTATGTAGCGAAGCGCTCAAGCTGGCCGGTGTCAGCCTCGGTGATCTCGGTGAAGTCATCTTGGTCGGCGGCACCACCAAGATGCCGTACGTGCGTGAAAAAGTCGCGCAGTTCTTTGGTCAAGGGCCTCGCACCGACGCCAATCCTGAAGAAGCCGTAGCACTCGGTGCAAGTTTGCAAGCGGTTGCGTTGCAGCGCATTTTAACGCGCACCAAGCCAGCCACCGCGCGAGTCAGCGTACCAGTACCTTCGCCCGCCGCTGAAACGGAAAACACTGTCACCAATGCTGCGCTCAGTGCCAGTGCCTTTGATGTCCCAACCGTTGAGGCAATTGCAACAGAATCGCCAGCGCGCCGCACCGCCGATTACACAGCGCGTCCTCGGGCTGGCACCGAACGGCCGATGCAGCGCGGCGCCACCGTTGATCGATTTTTCGAAGAGCCTAGCACCACCACCGAGGCGGTATCGCTGGCGCGTATCACGCGGCCAGGCACGGCAACGTTACCACCCGTGCCGCCAGCACCGTCGGCCCATGACGGCCCACGACGATCACGCCCGGTTTCTGTGGTTATTCCACCGTTGGGTGCTCCTCTCAGTGAAGATACTCAAACCAACAACGCCGCGGAAACGCTGACGCAGGTTGTGGCCGCAAACGCTGCGCCGGTGGCTCGACCTGGCACTGCACCCACGGTGCAAACCACGCTGCGACCCTCGACGGTGCCGCCGATACCACAACAGCGAACGCGGCCTAATTCTTTGCCGCCATTGCCAAGCGCGTCGACGACGATGCGCGATTTTGATCTGCCACCGCCGCTACCAAGTTCCTCCGGGCCCAACGCACCGACGATGTTTGGTCCGCCGCCGGAGCCACCAGCGCCAGAATCACCGCCGCCGGTAGCAACGCGATCACGCAGCGGTTTTGATCTGCCATTGCCTGCAAACACGACAGTTATTGGTACAGCGCCGGCTGCAGCGGTTCATGCGGCGGCGGTTGCAGCGATGGAAGCATCGGCGTCAGCCACCGCGCGCGGCATGACGGCTGCGCCAGTCGGCCCACGCAGCGAAATGTTTGTGAGCCCAAGCGATACCAATCGCGCGATGCCGCCGCCGATGGTGAGTGGTGTGCCGGGCACTACGTTGGCTCCACCCTTTGCGATGGGCGCGGTGCTGGCACCCTTTGCGATGGCGCAAGCCGCGGTGGTGGTCGACGTTGTGCCGCACTCGTTTGGCATCGCCACCGTAGGTGGTTTTTGCGAAGAAATCATTCGGCGCAACACCCAACTACCCGCTGAAAGCAAACGCGTCTTCGCCACCTCGCGTGACAAGCAAGACACCGTGCGGATCCGCATCTGCCAAGGCCAATCGCGGCGACTCGACGAAAACTTAGTGCTCGGCGATTTGGTGCTATCAAAATTGCCGCAACGAGACCGCAACGAATCGGCTATTGAAGTCACCTTTGCCATCGACGCTTCCGGCATGTTGCGCGTGCATGCTCGCGACACCGTAAGCGGTTACGAGCAACGCGTTAGCATCGATATCATCGGCGCCATGTCGTCCGACGACGTGCAAGCCTCGCGCGAACGCATGCGCGCGATCCGGCGCAGTTAAATCAGCATTGACGCGATGACAAGCCGCGCGTACATGGCTGCCCTCGACGGATTGTACAGCACGTTCGCGTCGTATCCGTTTCGGCCGGAGATGCCGTGTTGTTCGTGCTGTGTTGATCGCGACAAGATTCGAGCGGTCGGGCAACTCCCACTGCGGCAGCTCGACGAAGATCGGCTAATGCCGTTGGCCTCACATTTGTTGACTACGTGGGGCGAGGTCGGCGATTTTCGCCACGTACTGCCGCGCTTGTTTGAACTGTCGACGACGCATGTCCTGACCTGGCCAAGCATCGAGATTGTATTTGGCAAACTGCCGTATGCCGAGTGGACTACGTGGCCCGACGCTGAGCAGCGCGCGGTGACCAACTTCGTATAGGCATGGTGGGCCATGGAACTATCGATTGCCAACACCAATGCACCGGATCCTGAAGTCGACGAGTACAATCTATCCGATTGCTTCGCTGCATTGTGCTGCATCAAACAAAGTCCGCGGCCATGGTTAGCCACGTGGTTGTGCGACGCTGTTGTGCCGTTTGCACGATTCGTGAACGCACACTATACAGCCCTGATCGGATCGCACCGATTCAACAGCTTCGTCGACGATCCGGCAGTGCTTGCCGCCATCGCGGATTTTCTACGCGAGCCGGAAACCCGCATAGCCCTGGAACAAGCGGGTGTCGCAACTTCGGATCCCGCTGACGCAAAAGTGCTGTCTCTCGCCGCGCAACTGCTTACGTTTTCGTAGCCGGCCAAGCGGCCGTCGGCAGAAGTATTTGCACGGTGCGATGATGGAGCGAAACCGCGAACGCAGGGGCGCGGGACCATCACGCTGCAAGAATCGAGCGCGGAGGTCCGAGATCCGTGGTCCGTGTTCGGAGTTGGCGTTGACACGTCGATGGCATGTAACTCAACACGACTACTCGCGCGATTGTCGGAGCCCATTCATCGGCGCAGTGTGCTCGCACGGCGACACTACCGAATTTTTGCGCGAGAAACCTGAGCCAGCGCCTCGCACGGTGCAGTCGCGTTCGTTAGTCTCGCCTGCATGAGCAACAAAGCTGAGCCTAAAGGCGCACGCGGTGGCCGTTTTGCAGCAGCGTTGGATCCGGTGGCCGCTGCCGCCAATGCGTCGGTGAGTTTTGATCAGCGCCTCTTGCCGCACGATGTCGCTGGCTCTAAAGCCCACGCTCGCATGTTGGCGTCGCGCGGCATCATCGCTCAAACCGATTGTGATGCCATCTGTGCTGGGCTCGATATCGTTGCACTCAAGCTCACCACCGGCGAGCTGAGCTGGGACGATGCGCTCGAAGACGTGCACATGAATGTCGAAGCGCGGCTCATCAACCAAATCGGTGACGCTGGTCGGCGCTTGCACACAGCGCGTAGCCGCAATGATCAAGTGGCCACTGATTTGCGTTTGTATGCGCGGGCGCAAGCTAGCAACTTGATCCATTTAATCGACGAGCTGCGTCGAGCATTTGTGGTGCAAGCGCGGGCCCACCTCGATACGCTGATGCCTGGCTACACCCATTTGCAGCGGGCGCAACCGATTCGGCTGGCCCATCATTTGTTAGCGTATGAAGCCATGTTGGTTCGTGATCGCGGCCGCATTGCCGACGCTGCCAAACGCGCTGGTGAATCGCCACTGGGCTCGGGCGCGCTTGCTGCCACCACATTTCCGCTCGATCGCGCAGCGGTGGCCGCTGAGCTTGGCTTCTCCGGTGTTACCCGCAATTCTCTTGATGCCGTCGGTGATCGCGATTTTGCGGTGGAGCTAGTCGCCGCCTGCGCACTGTTGCAAGTACATCTTTCGCGCCTCGGTGAAGAAATCGTATTGTGGATGAGCCAAGAGTTTCGCTTTGCCCAAGTTGGCGAAGCGTATTGCTCGGGCTCGTCGCTGATGCCGCAAAAAGTTAACCCAGACATCGCCGAGTTGATTCGTGGCAAAGCCGGCCGCGTCATCGGGGATTGGGTCAGCTTGGTCACCACCATCAAAGGCCTGCCGCTGGCCTACAACAAAGATCTGCAAGAAACCCAAGAGCCGCTGTACGACGCGGTCGAGACCTTGACCATTTGTTTGCAAGTGAGCGCCGGCATGGTGGCGTCGTTGCAGTTTGATACCAAACGCATGCGCGCCGCCGTCGACGATGGCTATTTGGTTGCCACCGAATTGGCCGATTATCTAGTCGCCAAAGGCGCAGCGTTTCGCGATGCCCACGATATCGCAGGTGCCTTAGTCCGCGTCGCCATCAGCCGAGGCGTGGAACTCGCAGCGTTGGATTTGGCCACATTGCAGGCCCATCATCCTGCGTTTGCCAGCGACGTTGCCGATTGGCTTGACCCGGTGCGCGCCACCGATCGTCGAGACATCGTCGGTGGCCCAGCGCGTAGCCAAGTTGCGTCCGAACTTGACCGCGTCGAGGCGGATTTGGGCCTTCCCGTAGCGTCGATTTCGCTGTAACAACAGCGGGTCATGACTGCACCAACTAGTTCGGGTCCTTTTCATTATCAAGACGGCAAACTGCACTGCGAAGGCGTCGCGTTAGATCGCCTCGCTGCTGAGCAGGGCACGCCCGTTTATGTCTACAGCCGTGGTGAACTTGAGCGTGCGTATCGTGCGTTCACCGGCGCACTCGCGGGCATTGAGCACCGCGTGTGTTTTAGCGTGAAAGCTAACTCAAACATCGGCGTGCTCAGTGTACTGGCCGGCCTTGGCGCGGGCGCCGATATCGTGAGCTACGGCGAGCTGTATCGTTGGCTCAAAGCTGGCGGCGATCCAGCCAAAGTAGTTTTTTCTGGCGTTGGCAAAACCGACGACGAAATGGGCAAAGCCCTCGACGCTGGCATCATGATTTTCAACGTCGAATCCGACGAAGAACTCGATGCGCTCAGTGCCGTCGCCACAGCTCGTGGCAAACGCGCGCGTGTTGCGCTGCGTGTTAATCCCGATGTTGATCCAGAAACTCATCCGTATATTTCAACCGGCCTCAAGCAAAACAAGTTCGGCGTTGGCATGGCCGATGCCGCCACCATTTTGC
>JAYWHS010000182.1:0-1614 GCA_043777635.1 Kofleriaceae bacterium
GCCCTCACCAAGGTACTCACCGGCAACGCAACGCATCCATTGATATTCGCGCGTGCATCGCGAACGGCAGCCGCCAACTAGTGGTCATCCAATCGAAACAACTACTGCCCCGTGAGTACCGATTGCAGTGGTGCCGGTGACAACATCACGCCAACAAGACCAACTGGGTACGCTGCACGTAATTCAATTTTACCAACGCCGCCGCCGCCACCACCGCCAGTAAGTGGCGCGGTCGACGAAGTCCGGCCACTGGTTGCTAAGACCAAACCAGTGCCGCCATTGCCACCATCGCTACTAACAGGACTACGTCCTCCTCGTGCGGGTGCAACTTGCCCGCCGGGCTCACCATCAGGTGCATCAACGCCACCACCGCCGCCAGCGCCGCCGTTGGTTACAATCGCCGCCGAGTTGGCGCGCAGAGTGATCAATGGTGACTCGATCAAAAAACCACCACCCGATCCGCCACCCGATCCACCGCGCTCGCCACTGCCGGGCAAACCAGCATCACCAGCGACACCGCTGCCGCCACCGCCATTCGCATGAATCGATCCAGCTAGTAAAATTGACTCAAACGCTGAAAGCTGAACCCCACCGCCGCCGCCACCACCATTGTACCGATCGGTGGGAGCAAAACGGTTGAAGCTGATAGCGAGGCTCGTAGCTTGGCCCAGGCCGCCGCCTGAACCGCCTTGCAATACATTCTGCAATGGTAGCGTGCATGGCCCAATGGAACCACCGCCGTCGGCGCCACCTCTCCCGCCAAGCGTGCCAAACCCTCCGCCTGCGCCCCCGCCACCAGGCCCGGCCGGACTGGCCTGCGCACAGCCAGTTGGTGCAGCGGCTGGACTCGCACCACTACCACCACCAGGGCCAGCTTGGCTCAATTTGCCATCAGCGTTGATTTCACCGAAGATCGAAATATTGTGACGTGCCAAAAGAATTGGCGCGCGCGTGCCGTTGAGGCGAATACTGCCGTTGGTCGTTACAACTAGATCATCAAAAGCAAACACGGCCACGGTATTCGAAATGATTCTGAACTGAATACCGTTTAACACTCCTTCGCCTGCACTGCGTAGCGGCACACTACCTACAGCTGTTTGAATCAGCCCGCTGTCGGTGTTAAATATCAGACCAGTATCGACCATCAAGTCACTGGTGCCACCGTCATTGTTATTGCTGTTATCGACGACGTTAGCGAGATCCGCAAGCCCTGCACCATTCGACGGTGCCATCACAGCGCAATGTGCACCGCCGGTCGTGTTGCAGCCGAGCGCACACTCAGTTTTGGTGTTGCCACACGCCAGCGTAATGTTCGTTTCGCATGAGGCAAGGCAGCCAACGCGTGCATCAGGTAACTGCATTGCATCGGGGGTTGGGGCAACCGCGACAACGTCGTCAAGCCCAAGCACTTGAGAACATCCGCAACCCATGGTTCCAATCGCGAAAGCCAACACAAGCAATGAACGCATGGTCGATATCTTGCGCTGCACCGCTGCTGCCCGCAAGCTTTCAATGTCGCGTGGCAAGAACTATCGGCAACTCGGGCGCAGCGGGGCGGTGCAGGAACGATCTAGCGTTGCCTACCGCCGTTGCCACCAAACGTTGGCAACGTTG
>JAYWHS010000183.1:0-5325 GCA_043777635.1 Kofleriaceae bacterium
GACCCGGCCAGCAGCGGCTAAGGCTTTGTGCGCCGCATTCACGGCATATTCGGCTTGCACGCAGAGTTCGGTTTCGGGCCGGTCTGGAATATTTGGACACAACCGCATCGAATCCATGAGCCCGGTTTTATCTTGAACATAACGCTGCTTAATGCCCGACGCCTTTTCAATAAATTCTGGGGTCGATTCGCGCAACGCGACCATGGTGCCAGCAGCGATCGCATCGGCATTTTTGGCGTTCTCGCGAACCACAAATTCATTGAACGCCACGCACAACTCAGCGTTGCTCAAGACATTGCCTGGCGTCCAAACGCCTTGGCCCGTGATTGCAATATTCGTGGTCGTGCGAGCGGACATATTTCTCCCAGGCGTAGTACCAAAACTCTTGGCGGGCGGGATAAGGACACACTCGCTGCAATACGGCTAGCGCAGGCATCTGTACACGACCTTACATGATTATTTTCAGTTGGTTAGCTACTTTTTTGTAGCTGATTCTAACTCATGTAAGACCCGCCGGAGATACGCCGAGGTTGGATCGGCGGCGATTGCCAAGCGAAGTTGTAAACCGGCCGCTTTGGCGTCGTCGTTGGCAAACGCGACTTCGGCCCGACGGAAATACGGCAGGGCTTTGTGGTTCATTTGCTGCGCGAGTTGGGCGCCAAGCTCGGTTGGTGTGGGAGTCGTCGCTGGTCTTGGAGTAGTGGTTGACGCGTTGGCCGGCCCTGGCACTGCGCTGCGGCGAATGCGACCTGTCAAAATTCCGTATGCTTCGGTCACCCGCGAGTATGCGCGGGTTAACCGATCCATTTGCGGCGCGGTTAACACTGCGCGGAAGCGATCAGGGTGAGCCGTTTTGGCTGCATTGTAAAACGCTAGTTGAATATCGTCGGCGCTAGCCGTTGCGGCCACACCCAAAATTGCATGGGGTGACGCAGTCGGCGTAGCTTCAAGCCGCATCACCCATGTCATGACCTCAATCGCCTTATTCATGTTGCGGCGTCCGGCGTAGCTGGCACTGGCGCGCCAATGACGGACAATGAGGCCCGCTGTTCCGCACCAGATTCCGCATCGCGGGCGCGGACGTGCAAGATACCGTCTGGATCAACGCGAAACGTAACTTCGATGGTTAGTTCACCACGTTTTTTCGCCGTTAGTTCTTCGAGCACCAACGTGCCCAATGGTTCATTGTCGGTGAATTTGCGTGCTTCGCCCCGGCAGCAAGCGATCTCGACGCGAGTTTGGTCATCGCGAACCGTGGAAAACATGCGGGTGCGTTCGATCGGAATCGGTGCATTTTTTTCTAACAACACTTCAGTAAAGCCACCGGCCGTCTGAATTGCCAAGGTTGATGGATTTACATCCAACAACAAGGGCCGTGGTAGTTGCGCCATCGATGTCATCACGCTGCCCAGCGTCGGTTGCCGCGCCGCGGACCCAGTTTTTTCAGCCATCCCGGTACCGGCTACTAAATTGCCGGCGAGGCTACCGGCGGCAATCGCTGCGCCATGGGCGACAGCCTCGTCGGGATTAATGTTGATATCTGGGGCGCGACCAAAATAATCGGTGAGTTGAGATCGGACCAACGGAATGCGTGTCGATCCGCCGACGCAAAGGACTCGCGTGATTTGTGAAGGTGTCAAATGCGCCGCAGCTAACGCTTGTTTGGCGACTTGCATGGTGCGATCGATGTAACCGGCGATCATCCCGTTGAAGGTCTTACGAGTGATCCGAAAGGCTAGCCGGCCGGCTTTACCGCCGGGAAAATCCAGTTCATCGATATCGCCTTCGGCTGCTTCGAATTCTGAAAGGTGACACTTAATCGCCTCGGCACCCATGGCCAATTTGGTCATCAGGTTTGGGTACGAGCGTGGATCAATCCGTTGTGTACGATTAAGTTCGGCCGCGAGATATTCAGTGAGCGTGCGGTCGATGTCATCGCCACCGAGGAAGAAGTCACCGTCGGTCGCTAACACCTCAATGACCTCGCCAGCAATTCGCAAAACGCTAACGTCGAGGGTGCCGCCGCCAAAGTCAAAAACGCAGACGGTTTCTTCGATGTTTTGGCCAAAGCCGTACGCCAGTGCCGCTGCGGTCGGTTCATTGATGAGCCGCAGGACTTCAAGCCCGGCCAAGCGCCCGGCTTCTTTGGTGGCCTGCCGCTGCGCATCGGTAAAATTCGCCGGCACGGTGATGACCGCCTGGTCAACGCGATCGCCGAGTTGTCGTTCGGCACAGCGCTTGATGTACAGCAAGACCTGCGCAGAAATCTCGGGCATGGTCATGCGACGATCGCGCAGCATCGCAATCGGTTGCTGGTTGGCACCTTCTTCGATGGTGTAGCTCACACCTGTCATCGCAAGTTGCACCAGTGGTGCTCGAAAATTTTGGCCGATGAAGCGTTTTGCCGACGACACAACGTGTTTCGGCTCGGTTAAGCGAAACAGTTTGGCATCGGGGCCAACCACGATGCCGCCGGCTTGCGGTAGCGCGACGACCGAGGGATGCACGCGTTCACCGCGTTGTCCCAAAATGAAGTCGACGCCCGTTGCGGTAGCTACCGCAGCCACGGTGTTGGTGGTGCCCAGATCGATTCCTAACGCGATGCTCACGCCCCATTGTCACCGCCAAGATCGCTCGATGTCGAGTTTTCGGACGAACCAAATGACAAAAGCGCGATAGGCCGGGTCGTTTACGGCGCAACTAACGCGAACGTTGCCGGCACCAGTTTGATCGCAAGTGCAAAAGATACGCCGGGGCCATCAACGCCTTCGATGTCTGAGGCCAGGAGTGTGTGAATGATTGAGTTCTCAAGAAGTTCTTGGTCATCAACAATGCAATCTTCATTTCGATCAAAAAGCTCAATCAGGAAAGAACCTCGTGACTTCGAACGGCACTGACAGTACGGAGGCTTGCGATGTAGGCCGGGCGCCTTTGACCCGCAATCTTGGTCGATGATTCGGCGAAACTGCAGGCCGGTTTGTGGAATTATCACGCGTGCGACATCTGCGGCCGGCACCACGCCCGCCAGGATTCCTGTTGGGTTGGTGTCTTGAAAATTTATACTGATAGCGGCGTCGTGCAAATTGAGCTCTATGAAGTTGTCTACATCAAGCGCTAAGCGTACCGGCAAGATGCCGCCCCGGGTCATCAATGTACCTTTGGCTAGAGCCCCTGTGCTGTACATCAACGGCGCGGCTGAGTCGGCAACTAGCGTTGCACCGCCATGCAAATGTTGGCCGCACACCATGGGCATATCTGCGCTGCAAGGTGATGGGGCCGCATCGAATCCTGTGCGAATTTGCACGCCAACAATCGCTGCATCTTCAAAACTAGTCGTTTGAACATCTAGGCCTAGCAAGATATCTCCGTTCTGAATCGCTGCGGTGAGTGTGGGTTGAATGTCAAAGCCGTAAGTTCGAAGTGTGGCAAAAGTTGCGCCCAATGCATTGTCGCGAAGATCGTCACCATCAAGATCGATCGCATCGCGGAATGCGCGTGAAGCGGTTTGAGCCAGTTGCATATCGCTAATGATGAATTGGCCGTGTTCACCAGTAACGCGAGCAGGAGTATCGGCCAGACACCCGACCGTGAGTAGATTTACCAGCATCGCTGCGCGGAGAAAATTCATGTCTTAGCGCTGTGCAATGGTTGGGCCATTGTATCATTTTGTAACTATCTATAAACAATAGCCGAATGCGCGCGACGTTTGATTTCCCCGCTCGCTTAAGGACATTTTTGTCGCAGGCGATCGTGTAGAGTGGAGCCCTTGCGCTACGCCACGTTGTTACTGGGTCTCGACCATACTTTGCTCGATCCCGAAGTCTCGGAGGCCCTGGCATTCGACCAAGCATTGCGCAACGCCGGGGTCGCGCAGCCCGATGTCTAATCTTGCTGCGTATTAGAAAATCAATCGCAACCTTTGGGCGGCGGTCGAGCGCGGAGATTGCAACGGGCGAGGTGCGGACTGCACGCTTTGCACAGTTGGGATCATGAGATCGATAGCATCGCGCGGTTATTGGACTTGGCATCTACATCAGCATCGGGGCCGGCGTGGTGCTAGGCTCGTCTGATGCTGGCGATGAACTACTGTCCAAGTTGCACCAATGAAATGCAGCGGGTCGCGGTTGCCGGGGTCGAACTGGTGCAGTGTGTGCCGTGCGTCGGTATTTTAGTTCCGTGGCAAGGGCTGGAGCAACTGTTCGTTGGACAACGGCAACAACAGGTTGAATGCTGCGAAGCGCTCATAAAGCATTTGCAAGGACTGGGCAGCTCAGATGCCGCAGGCCCAGTATGCAACGGCACGATGTGTCCACGTTGTCGCAAGTTACTCACGGCGCGGAAGTTAGGCAAAAGCGTGGCGTCGTTTTACTACTGCGAAGCCCATGGCGCGATGTTTGATTCGGTAACGCTCAACCGTCTATTGCACTGCGTGTTAACCGGCCTGCTACCTGCGAGCCGCACCAATGACAGCTCGACTTCGAGCATCGCGGAAATTGTGTTGGATTCCGGTGTGGACGTTGATCCAGTGGAGCTCGGGGTAGGGATCTTGGAGCTTGTGGGCGATGCGCTGACCGGCTTGTTGGACTAACGGGTTTACGGCGCGCGCGCGCTGGCTGGTCGTAACGCGGTGAAACTGTCGTAGTGATCGCGGGTGTAATACAGCTCATGTTCGGCACCTGCGATGATTCGCCGTGAGCCGCGATCGTCGGAACCCGGCGTGTCGACGGTGTATTCCCGGTAGTGACCGGGGCGCTGCTTTGGTAACCGGCGCTCGCGATTTTGCCAGGTGCTGCCATCTTTGCTGTAGCGAAACGGCCCGCCCGCGTCGATGGCTTCGATCATGCTGCGCACTTGGTCGCGCTCGGCGGCATCGCGGATGCTGCTGAGATCCGCCGCACTGGGACTTGTGCGTGGCGACGTTGTTGGCGTCGCCGGCGGTGGTGGGACGTCCGGCGGTAGTTGCTGCGGCGCTGGCCGAGGCGTGGCGCGTGGCGGCGTCGAGGTTGTCGACGGCGTAGTGGTTGTCGTTGCGGCGCTGCGACTTTGGATCCACCAAACCAACAGGCCAAGTAGCAACACGCCAGCGCCGCGTGCCACCAGCTTGAGGTTCCGATTCATGCAGCGGAACTTACTGGGCGATCAAAACTCGTGCACTGCGTGGTGCCAATAAAAGCGGCGCGCGCACCACTTCATTGGTGACCGCATCGACGTAATCCCCGGCCGGCAGGCCAGTAGCTTGCAACTGGTTATCGCCGCGGTTCATCGCAATGTAGACCGTGTCACCGGCCGCCGACATTTGATAAACCAGGTGATCATTCGACGAGC
>JAYWHS010000184.1:0-5324 GCA_043777635.1 Kofleriaceae bacterium
GGGCACTGATCCTGCGAACTTGGTGCCGAGTTCATTGCAGTGGGTTGACCACCTCGCCGTCGACGATCTCGACCAGCTTGATCGTTGGCTTGATGCGCAGATCGTGAAGAAAGGTTAGTTGTTATGAGTGCTTTAACCCGCCAGCTTTTGGTCGTCGCCTGCGCCGGACTTTTGTTGGGTTCGTCGTTGTCGTTGTCGTTATCGTTGTCGTTGGCCCACGCACAACCGGGTGCCGCACGACCGGCGGCGGTAGGTGATAAGCGCGAGCGGGTTAAGCAGAAAGTTCGGGCCATGCGCGCGTATGTCTTGACTGATGCACTGACGCTTGATCCGGCAACGGCCGGTAAGATGTTTCCGGTGATCGAAAAGTTCGATAGCGAAGGTGATGCGCTGACCGCTGCGCGTGCTGGGTTGCGGGCCAAGCTGGACACCACCACTGACAGCAAAAGCTTGAACAAGGTGATCGACGACTTGTTGGCGAATCAAAAAGCCATGTTTGATATGGAAGCCAAGCGGTTGGTGGAGTTGCGTGCGATTTTAACGCCACAACAAGTCGCTAAATTGATCACGGTATTGCCAGATTTTGAGCGACGGTTACAGAACCGCTTGAGCAAAGGCAAAGCCAATCGAAAAACTAATCCTTTTGGCGACGTGGATGATGACGCCAACAATGAGCCTGCGCCGTCCCGCCCGCCCGGCAGCCGCCGGAATCGCGACAGTGAAAGCGTAGATGCACCGCGAAATCCATTTGGCGGCGGGGGTACAGGCAGCGGCGCTGGCAAACCAGGCCGTAGATGCGACGCATTCAGTAATCCTAATGGCTGTAAATAGCCTGATTTTCCTCCGTAAACTCCCCTCCGCGCTCAGGCGGCGGTATGATTTACGCAATGATTGAGGCGACCTGCACAGCGTGCGGCACGGCTAATATTTTTTCCGATGCGGACCTAGCACCCGGCGCGAAGTATGCACTTTGCGAAAGTTGCAAAGCCAAAGTCGTTTTACCGAGCAAAGCCACGGTGGCCGGGTCGGGTTTGCCCGGTCGGATGCCTGCGTTAGCACCGAATCCAGCACCCCCGGCTAAACCTGGCGTATTGCCCAAACCAAATGTGCCAACGACTGCGGGCGCCCGGCCTTCGGTGCGGGCAATTCCTGCTATTCCGTCGATGGCAGGAGCAGGTAAACCGCCGCTGGTACCAGTCAAAACACCGCCGGGTGGTGGCAACGCGGGTGATGTAATCGATTTGGCAGATTTGCCAGCGCCTAAACGCATGGGTGGCTTGGCCGGTGCCGCACCGTCGCGACCTGCACCAGCCTCGGGGTTGGCGATCGCAACTGGGCCTGCGGTCGAAGTCGCTGAATTGCCTGCACCGAAACGCGCATCTGGTTTAGCTGCGGCAGCGATTGCGCCTAGCATCTTCGACGATCTGCCAGCGCCTACATTTTCTGCGACGGCTCGGCAAGAACAATCCGTCGCGCTTGATCTCGATGATTTGTTGGCACCGGTAGGGGCGCCAATCGCAGCAGCGGCTAGTGCCTACGACAATTTGCCGGCACCAAAAGCGTCGGTGGGGCGCAGCTTGGACGATCTGCCTGCACCGAAAGTCGGCGGCCGAAACATCGACGATCTGCCTGCACCGAAGCCGAAAACTGCGGGTAGCGGATTTTTTGATGATTTACCAGCACCTCGGTCCGCCGCGCCACACGACATTGAGGATCTGCTTGCACCAAAAGTGGGCGTCGCTCCAGGTCGTTATGACGATCTCCCGGCACCCAAAGCTGCGGTCGGTTCAGCAAGGCCGGCGGCGGCGAGGCCGGCGGCTCCTGCGGATGCGCCTGAGCGTGCTGATCTGTTAGCGCCTAAAGGATTCTTCGACGATTTGCCGCAACCTGTTGTCGGTGGCGGTAAGGGTTCGCTGGATTTGCCGGCACCCAAAGGCTTTTTCGATGACTTGCCGCAGCCTTCGCGCAACAAGGGCACGACCGATCTGCCAGCGCCTAAAGGTTTTTTTGATGACTTGCCGCAGCCTTCACGCAACAAGGGCACGACCGATTTGCCTGCGCCCAAAGGCTATTTCGAAGATTTGCCACAGCCAGCTCGCGACGGTGGCGCTGGGATGGAGCTTGAACCCACCACGTCGGGCCGTGGCCGCAGCGATGATGACAGCAGCGATGTTGCGCCCAAATATACCAGCGCACCGCAACGCTCCAAGCCCGCAAGTCTGCCGGGTTCTTTGTTCGACGATATTCCGCTGCCACCTGCCGCGGGTGGAGGTTCGATGGCCGGGGCTGCCGGGCGGTCAGGATTTGGCGCTGATCTTGACGGTCTAGATCTCGCAGCACCGGGCGCAAGTCTGCCGATGGGGTCAACCGCTACGGCTGCATCGAAGCTGGGGGCAGTTGGGGCAACCAAGAGCGCAGCCCCGATGCTTGATTTGGGCGAAAGTTCACCGAGCCTGGATATCGGCGGCAATCCCAACTACGGCGATCTCGATTTGCCAATGCCCTCGACGATCACCTCGCCGGCAATGGCTGAACGCGCAGCCATAAAATTTACGCCGAATACCGCAAGTTCCGGTAAAGGTGGGGGCACCGCACCGCCTGGGTTGGATCTTTCGGTCGGTATGGGTTCGAGTAGCAAAGACCTTTCGCTTGATCTTGAAGGCGAAAGTGAACAACCGCGGCCACGGGCCAAACCTGCGGCGAAAGAATCGGCGAATGCAAAAAACAGTGCGGTTGCCGGCGATGCGCTACGTGAAAAGCAAAAGCTAGCGCCACGGACCGTGAAGATCATCGCGGCGGCAACGTTGGGAGTTGCGGCCATCGGTGCGGGTGGTTTTGTATTTTATCAACGCCACGCCGCTGCGCAGCAACGAGCGCAAAGTATCAATGATGATCTGCAACGTGCGAGGAAATTGTTAGCTGCGGGTGACCCAGGCCACTGGGGCCGGGCTACATCAGCAGCCAAAAAAGTCCTCGAATTCGACAGCAAAAATGCAGAAGCACTCGGCATCGTCGCAGAAGCATCATTTGCGGGCTATCTTGAAGAAGGCACGGGCGGCACCGCGCGGCTCGCTGCCGGCAAACGAGCGCTAGGATCAGCGTCGGAAGCAGCGGTCACTTCGCCGGCCCTCGATCGTGCGCGAGCTCTGCAAGCCCTCGCTGGTGACCAACCAGATCGTGCGTTGCAAGCGCTGCAAACCTTGAGCAAGGCTAATCCAACGGATCCAATGTTGGCGTTGTATATTGCGTGGGCGCAACTAGAGCTGCATCTCCCGACCGATGCGCTGCAATCGTTGACGCAAGTAGTGGCAAGTCCGTTGCGGAAATCGCCCGCTTTATATACCCGAGGTCAAGCTAATCTTGAATTAGGCAACTTGACGGAAGCCCGCGCCGATTTTACCGGCGTCTTGGCAATCGATAAAGATCATATCGGTGCGCAAGTTGGCCTGGCTGCCGCTGCACCTCCAACGCTGGCTGCGCAACGAGAATCCGACGTCATGTCGATCTTGCAACGCAAGGATATCGACCAAGCCGATCCTCGTGCGGTGATCGCGGCGTGGACCATTGCCGGTGACGATGCTCGACGCGCGGGCCGTTATGATGCAGCGCGCGATCGCTATCGTAAAGCGTTAGCTATGTCGGCGGCCGATCTTGCCGCACAAGTTGGGCTGGCCGAAACTGAGCTGCAAGATAATAAAGTCGAGCTCGCATCGGAATACACAGAAAAGGCGCTCACCATTGATGCCAATCATGTCGTTGCCAACGTGCTAGCTGCGGAAATCTCGCTAAAACGCAATAAGGTCGACGACGCCAATAAAAAAGTCGCTGCCTTACTGGCGCGCACCCCTCCGGTTACCAACCCGCATCAGTTGGCGCGCATCCAAACGTTAAGCGGCTTGTTACTCGAAGCCCAAGGCTACGACGACGATGCGCTGGCGCGGCTTAACGATGCGATTACCACGGCGGGCGATCGCGATCTGAGCCCGACGATTGCAACGGTGAAGTTACTTGGCAAGATGGCGCAAAAAGCGCAAGCCGCCAATAATCCCACCCGCGCAGCGGAACTGCGAGCGCGAGCCGATCAAGCGCTCGCACCGTTGGTGAGTCGCGCTGCGACCGAATCAGAACTAACCGTGATTATCGGTGTTTCATATTTGAGTGCTGGTGATGCCCTCAAGGCTGAGGAGTGGCTGCGTAAAGCGGTAACCACGCGACCCAATGATGTGGAAGCGTACTTTCAATTGGCTGAAACGCTGCGCCGACTGCAACGGGACAGTGAATCTATCGAAGCGTTGCGCAAAGCTTTTGATTTAGATCCAACGCGAACCGATGTTGGCGTGCAATTGGCGCGGACCTACGAGGGCTTGGGGCGCGACGACGACGCGACCCAAATGTACGACAAGTTGTTGGCCAACAAAGAATCAAGTATCGAGTTGCGATCGCGCGCGGGTCGATTCTTTGCGCGCCTCGGGCAAATCGAAAAAGCCGCTGCACAAGGCGCTGAGATCCTCAAAGTCGATCCCGAAAACAATGCGGCCGGGTTCTATTTACGTGGCGAAGGTGAACTTAGCGCTGGCCGGCTCGACGATGCGCGCCGGTCATTCGTACACGCGGTAGAGCTTGAGCGTGATCCCCAATATCTTGATGCCCACGGCCGTGCGGCGGAACAATTAGCCCAAAAAATTGGCGACACCAAATATGACGAAGAAGCGCTGCGGGCCTACAGCGCAGCGAGTGAATTGGCTCCGAAGATGTACAATTCGTTAGCTGGACAGGGTCGCATCTACGTAAAGCGGCATGAAGCGGTCAAAGCGCTTGCCCCGTTGTTGGCCGCCAATAAGTTGAATCCGCAGGACGCTGACGTAATGTACGGCATCGGCGTTTCGTACCAAGAACAGAACCAAATCAAAGCGGCAATTGCTTGGTTGGCGCGATCAACTACCGCCAATGCCACGGCGGATTCTGCCAATCGGTTGGGTCGACTCTATCTCGACACCGATCAAGCTGGCTCGGCTGCGATGGCGCTTACCGAGGCGGTGCGGCTCGGCAAAGAAAAAGAAAAAGCCCAAGGTATTCAGATCCCGTGGCTTACTGAGTCGCTGTACTTTTTGGGTCGGGTCGAAAGTGATCGACGCAATGTTGGTGGTGCCAAACGCGCATGGGAAGATTTCCTGGGCCGCAATCCACCAAATCCTACGCAGGTGGATGAAGTAAAACGTTATCTTGCGAACCCTCACTGATGGTGATTCGCTTGTCTTTGTCACAACGCAGGGCAGTGAGCGCTCGGTCACCTCGATGGTTACATCGGGCTGCGATGACATGGC
>JAYWHS010000185.1:0-19924 GCA_043777635.1 Kofleriaceae bacterium
TTAAAGCCAAGCGCGATTTCACAATTTACATCGTCTTCTGGCACCACGATAAGGTGCGGCGAGTACAAATTCACCCTACGCCTCCAGTTCACCGCGCAGGTAGGCTTCCACCACGTCACCATCATCTGGAAGGTCTGTAAGCGGACGAATCAGGGAAGGCTCGAGGTGGCTTTTTCTTGTCATCAAGAACGTATTCTCGCGTGAAAATGAGCGAATAGTCTCGGCGCTGTGCGAGGTCACGATGAGCTGGCCCTGCGCTTCAAATGCGCTACGTAGCGCGTGGATGAAGTGGCTCACTTCAGGTAGCGACAAGTAGTTGTCCGGTTCATCCCAAAAGGCGAAGACGGGTCCGTAGCTCGCGTTGGCCGCGATAAGCACCGCGCACAGGATCGTGCACTTCTCGCCATCGGAGAGCTCCGCGAAGTTCAGCTCAAACTTGGAGCCTCCACTTGCGGCGTGGGCGCCTTCAAACCACACGACGAGCGATTTGCGGTCTTTACCTGAGGGCAAGTTCTTGAACCCACCAAAGTCCGGCATGATGGGTTTGAGATATGTAACGATGTGGCTGTATGCGTCCGGTCTCTCGACCAAGAGCCCTGTTAGCCACTCGGCGAAATTGCTACCATCAGGCAGTGGCCACTTCGATTCGCCATGAGACTCAGCCAGCATAAGTGGTGGCATCGGAGCGAGAATCACCATTTGGGCAAGCCATGTGCGCCACGCGTCGAGGCGCTCGGCCACATCCACGCCTGCTATCATTGGCAGCGCGATAAAATGCCAATCTATCTTGAACGCGGCTTGGGAGGACAACGACTTTGAAAGTTTGACCTGCGCCTGCGAGCGGCTAAAGATTTCCTCACCGTCGATCACTAGCCGCTCTTCCAACACTCGCAGCTCCTTAAGCTTCGGTGGAAGCTCCAGTGCGATGGCATAAAGGAAGGTGCTGTGCCCCACTAACGCTTCGATTTCAAAACGCATAGGAACGTCCACTCGCCCAAGCGAGAATTCGTCTGGGGACACGAGTGCGCCCACACGGTTCGCGCCCCGCCCTATGGCCTGAAACAGCTTTAGCGCTCGAGGGAGCGTGGACTTGCCGCTGCCGTTCTTACCAATGAGCAGTGCTGACGCTTGCGCTCCCGGCTTGAACTCAAAGTTATCGAGACATCGGAAGTTCGAGACGTAGAGCCTCTTGAGCATGTTGCTCTTCGTAGCACAACTCATCGTTGGCTTGCGAAATCAAAAGATATGCAAACGCCAAAACACACCATGAGTGGACAAAGTTTTCGAATTGCGACGCTGGATGAGTGTTCCGCGCCGAGCACGCCATCCACTGCGCCAGGGCTTCGCGTGTCCGGGCAAAATTCGCAATTATTTTGTCGATGTCGGGGATCTTCCGGTCGCCGAGTTTGCGCACAAAGTCAGGGTTGCGCGTCTTCGCGAGTGCTTCCAAAATCGTTTTTGCGGCGTACTGGTTCAAACCTAGTCGCACGAAATCCGTCGCTGCTATAAGGTCTCAATCGGACCACCGACCACGATCCTCCAACGACGCCCTCCAAGCCTTACATCTGCCTACGCCAGCGCCGCTAAGGCCAGGAGGCCAGGACGTCCGAGTTTGTCCGTCATGCTCGTCGCGTAACAACCACTGGACCAACTTTTTGCGGGTCGTACTCGGATTACGGTCGACGACGCACCGCCGACGGCGCGTCGAACCTTACATCTGCCTACGCTAGGGTTGCGACCCGTTCGCCAAACACCCGCTCTAAGCGCACCAGCAGTTCGTCGCTGGCTGCAACTTGCCATGATTCGCCGAGCGCAATGACGGTTTCCGATCGGCCGCCGATACGCAGGCGAATGAACGCAGCGCACGAACCTTTCGCGCCAGCCAAAATCTCCTTGAGCGTATCAACTTGGTCGGGCGTAACGGTATCAGCGTTGAGCAGTACTTCAACTTTTGAAGTTTTGGCTGTCCGCAACTCGGACAGTTGCTGGGCATTCTCCAATAACATCTTCCAATCAGCAGCCTCGGCATTGCCTTCGTTTTTGATCGTCCCTGAACACAAGATCGGTTCATCGGAGACCAATACGCTGCGAATCCGTTCAAAGGTTTTAGGAAACGCTACAATTTCCAACGCGCCTTCGGCGTCTTCCAAGATGAACCGGGCCATCTTGTCGCCTTTTTTGGTGATCATCTCGCGATACTGCGAAACGATGCCACCAATAGATGCGTCGCCTACCCCGCGTCGACCTTGCGCAAAATCAGCGATCGCCGCTGTGGCGTAACGCGCCAGATCGGAACGATAGCGATCCAGCGGATGCCCCGAGACATAAAAGCCCAGCGCTTCTTTTTCGAACGCTAATAGTTGTTTCGGACTCCACGACTCGACGTCGGGATACACTTCACCTTGTTTGGTTTGGCCCGGTGCCGGCTTGGGCGGTTCGATTAAGCCAAACAAGGACGTCTGGCCACTTTTGCGATCGCGTTGCTCGGATGCGCCACTTTCAAGTGCGCCATCGAGTGCCGCAATTAACTGACCACGGTGGCGACCGCCAGCGAAACCATCCATGCCGCCACTTTTGATCAGCTGCTCAAGCACCCGGCGATTGCATTTTTGCGAATCGACGCGTCGACAGAGATCATAAATCGAATCGAACGGCCCTTCATTTTTGCGGGCTTCCAAGATCGCATCGACCGCGCTGCCGCCGACGCCTTTGACTGCGCCCATCCCAAATCGAATGACCTTGGCGTCGAGCCGGGCTTTTTGCTCATCGGCTTCCGCGCCTTCTTTGGCTTTGCCGCGTTTTTTGCCAGCTGGCTCACTCGTAGCGATGCGCGGATTCACCGAGAAGTCGGCCAATGATTCATTGACGTCTGGCCGTTCGACCGTCAGGCCCATGGCGCGCGCTTCGCCGATAAACTTCACAATGTTGTCGATGTTGTCGGCGTCGCACGACATCAATCCAGCCATGAACTCATGCGGATAGTGATATTTGAGAAACGCTGTTTGGTACGTGATCCAACCGTACGCCGCCGAGTGCGAACGATTGAAACCGTAGCCAGCGAAGAACGCCATCAAGTCAAACACCGAGTCGGCAATTGCCGCATCGATATTCAAGCCCAGCGCACCTTCGACAAACCCCGCCTTCTCGGCGTCCATGATGGCTTTGTTCTTTTTACCCATCGCGCGCCGCAACAAGTCAGCGCGACCCAGCGAGTAACCGGCCAAGACTTGGGCAATTTGCATGACCTGTTCTTGGTAAACGATGACGCCGTAGGTGTCTTTGAGAATTCCTTCGAGCGTCGGGTGCGGATACTCGACCTTTTTACGGCCGTGCTTGCGCTCGATAAAGTCATCAACCATGCCGCCTTCGAGCGGGCCCGGTCGATACAGCGCAACGGCCGCAACGATATCTTCGAGGCAGTCAGGCTTTAGTTTTTTGAGAATTTCGCGAAATCCGCTGGATTCAAGTTGGAACACGCCCAACGTATCGCCGCGTGAAACCATCTTATAAACGTCAGCGTCATCGACCGGAATGGTTTCAATGACAAACGGCTGGTCGGCTGGTCGCTGCAGGTTCACCAAGCGAATTGCAGTTTGAATCACGGTGAGAGTCTTGAGCCCGAGGAAGTCAAACTTGACCAACCCGACCTTTTCGACTTCCTTCATCGCGTACTGGGTAATAATTTCGCCGTTTTGACCGCGAAAACACGGCACGTAATTCCACAGCGGCTCTTCAGCGATCACGATGCCGGCGGCGTGCATGCCAGCATGCCGGTTAAGGCCTTCAAGGCCAGCAGCGATATCGAGCAACTCACGGTGCATCGGCGATTCATTGTACAGCCGCTTGAGCTCAGGCTCATTTTCGATGGCTTCTTTGACCGGCGGACTTTTGCCACCAATCGGTTCCGGCACCAGTTTGGCTAAGCGATCAGCCTCGGCGTACGGAATCTCCATCACCCGCGCGATGTCACGGATCACGCCACGCGCTTTGAGCTGATGGAACGTGGCAATTTGTCCGACTCGATCAACGCCGTATTTACCCTGCACGTACTTGATCACTTCGTCGCGTCGATTCATGCAAAAATCGACGTCGAAGTCCGGCATGCTGATCCGTTCAGGATTCAAAAACCGTTCGAACAGCAGCTTAAATTCGATCGGATCAATATCGGTAATTCGCATGGCCCACGCCACCGCTGAACCTGCACCCGAGCCCCGCCCCGGCCCGACTGGAATGTCGTGATCCTTGGCCCAGTTAATAAAGTCCCACACGATCAAGAAGTAGCCAGAAAAGCCCATCTTCTGAATGACGGACAACTCGTGCTTGCAGCGCTCGCGATACACATCGGCATCGAATTTTTTACCGATGCGGGCAAACTCGGTGTAGCGGCGCGTTAAGCCTTTATCGACGATATCAGCGATATAGGTGTCAAGGGTTTCACCCGGCGGCACCTTGTAGTTGGGCAGATGAGTTTGATCGAATTTGTGTTTCACGTCGCACGCGTTGGCAATGCGCACGGTATTTTCCATCGCTTCGGGGCAATCCATGAACGCTTGGTTCATTTCGCTTGGCGATTTCAAATAGTAGCTATCGACCATGTGCTTAAGACGTTTTTCGTCTTTCATGCTCTTGCCGGTTTGAATGGCCATGAGCACATCGTGAGCGGCCGCATCGCTGCGATTCACGTAGTGGCAGTCATTGGTTGCGACCAGCGGAATGCCCAGCTTGGGCCCCATGCGCTTCAACTCACCGTTGAGCGTTTCTTGCTCCGGGGTTGGTGTCGGCATCAGTTCGAGGAAAAAATCGCCTTTGGCAAAAATGCTGGCGTATTCCTTGGCGACTTCTTCGGCAGCAGCGACGCCGTTTTTTTCCAGCGTCTGCGCAACTTCACCGCCCAAACAAGCCGACAAGCCAATGAGGCCTTCGCTGTGGTCGCGTAAAATTTGTTTATCGATGCGCGGGTTATAATAAAACCCTTCGAGATACCCCATCGAGTTGAGGTAGGTCAGGTTCTTGTAACCAACTTGATTTTTGGCCAACAGGATCGTGTGGTAATTGCGCCGGTTGGTGCGATCCTTGCGATCCGTCGAAGCGACATACGTTTCACAGCCAAACAACAACTTGATGTTGTTGGCCTTGGCTTCGGTGTAAAGATCGATGGCACCAAACATGTTGCCATGATCGGTGACCGCAACGGTATCCATGCCGAGCTCGGCGATTTTAGGAAACAGGTCTTTTACCCGGATCGCGCCATCGAGCAGGCTGTATTGCGTATGCACATGCAGGTGGGTAAATTCAGCCATGATATGTTCCGCCCAGAGCGTAAGATCTAGCGGATCTCGATGCATTCCCCGAGTGAATTTTGACCAAATGTGCATGAATCGTATTTCAACCTGGCAACGTCGCGGTAAGGCCACTCCCGCACGGTTGTGCGCGGTTTTTTCAGTCGCCTTTGGCACCCTTGCGGCTTGCGCAACGTCACCGCGTCCGCTTGCGCCTCCACCCGGTGAAAGTCAGCCGATTGTTGCCGAATCGGGCATAGCACTCGGCACTGCAAAAGCTGAATGCGAAACCTTGCTCGCCGAAATCCGGATCTATGCGCGCTGCCCGTTGCTTAATGATGACGATCGCGCCGACGCTGAGGCCCAAGCCGACCAAGCAAGTATCGATTTGGCACCAGCCGGCTCGCCCAAAGTCGGCGAAAAAAGTCAGGCCGACATTGCCATAGCCTGCCACAAAGCAGCGGTAGCGACCCACGCGGCCAACATCCGCTGCACCGAACCCGCCCCAGCAGCGCTAGAATGACAGCTGCCAGCGACGAAATCGGTCTCGCTGTATCGCCGGTCGCGAACCCAACCACAACCTGGCGCATCCATTGCGACGGGACGGCGCTGCCCAACCCTGGCCTCATCGGTATCGGCGCAGTTTTAGTATCGCCAGCGGGCGCAACCTTCACACTATCTGAGGCGTCGGGTGCCCGAGGTTGCAACAACGAAGCTGAAGCGGCAGCACTCATCGCCGCGCTCAAGTTGGCGCAGCATCATGGTGCTCGTGCGCTGTGCATTCGCAGCGATAGCGCCGTGGTGGTCGAACAAACAATGGGCACAACTCGCACCACGATCGCCCGCTTGGCCAAGCCGTTCGCCGAAGCGCGGGCCCTGCTCGCGACGTTCGACTACATCGATTTTCAGTTGGTGCAGCGCCGCCACAATAGTGCCGCCGACGCGCTGGCTAGGAAATCCCTAGGCTTAGCACCCAAGCCACCGCCGAAGCCATCAAAACGCAAACGGTGATCGATAACGAAGCGGCGCAGCTACGCGGTGACCTTGCCCGCCGAAATATTTCAGCCGCCGAGTTCAATACCGACGGAGCGCGCAGCCCGTGCCAGCTCGCCTTGCGGATCCACCAGTTTGAGTTTCTTGACGGCTTTTTCGATCGGCTTCGCGACGATCTTGCCGTTTTCCAGCGCTGCGACGTGGCCAAATTTACCGTCGGCGATCAAGTCGACAGCCTTGACGCCAAACCGGGTGGCGAGTTCGCGATCGAATGCACATGGGCTGCCGCCGCGTTGGGTGTGGCCCAGCACCGTGGTCCGCACTTCATACTCGGAATGCGCGCCGATGTAGTCAGCCAAGCGTTGCGCAGCGCCGCCGAGTTTTTCTTGCTTGGTAGCATCGCCGGCCGTTACCACCGAAAAACCACCACCTTTGGGTTTGGCGCCTTCGGCCACAACCACGATGCTGTAGCTGACGCCGCGACCGTGCCGACGATGAATCGCTTCGACGATGCGTTCGGGATCGTAATCAATCTCCGGAATCAGCACCGCATGGGCACCACCGGCAAGTCCAGCCGTTAACGCGATCCAGCCAGCGTAGCGCCCCATCACTTCCACGATCATGATGCGTTCATGACTTTCTGCGGTGGTGTGCAAGCGGTCGACGGCTTCGACCACCACCTCGACGGCGGTTTGAAAACCGACGGTGTAATCGGTGGCTTCCAAATCGTTGTCGATGGTTTTGGGTACGCCGACAAAACGCGGCGCGCCTTTGGCGATAAACTTTTGCGCAAAACTCATGGTGCCGTCGCCACCAACCACAATGAGACCTTCGAGATTAAGCTTATCGAGGTTGATCATGCAGCGGTCAGAAACATCATGAATCTCGATCCGACCGTCGGGCAGCTTTACTGGATAGGCAAACGGATTAGCCCGGTTCGACGAGCCCAACATAGTGCCACCACGCGCCAACAAGTCACGCACCGTGCTGTGATTGAGTTCGATATATTCCTCTTCATACAAACCCTCGAAGCCATTGCGTATACCGACGACTTCCCAGCCGAACGACTCGCGCGCATGCAAGGTCACCGCGCGGATGACCGCGTTGAGGCCAGGACAATCACCGCCGCCGGTCAAAACACCAATTCGTTTAGTCATAAGCCCGGGTACTCTACCTCGTGGAGTTCACGGCCACAATCATGCTATCCTTGATCAAGATGAGGACACTTTCGCGGCGCATCGCGCTTGTCTCGGTTGCTTTGCTCGGCTCAGCAACCGCTACGGCATTTGCGCAACCAGATGGCGCAGCCATGGCCAAAGCCGGCGCGCTGTATCAACGAGCACTGAAAAGAAGCGCTGCCGGCGATCACCTCGGCGCTGCGGCGTTGATGATCGAAGCATTCGAAACCGCACCTAATAACAGTGCGCTGCCGGCAATCGGTGAAGAATTCCAAAAGGCCAATCAAGTTGAAGCCGCGATCAAGTACTACTGCATGTACTTAAGCAAAGAGCCCGACGGTGAATCGGCAGCGACAGCGACCGAACAGGTGGCGGCAGCACAGCGCAAACTTGGGCGCACCGTCGACCCCGCCACCCCATGTCTGGTGAAAAAGGTAGTAATTTCAAAACCACTAGAACCGGTGACCGACGGCACGGCACGCGATGGCACGGATGGCACATTGGCCGAAGAACCAGCGCTGCGCACGTCGACGAGCAATCGCGGTGCGACCCTTCGCACCAGCGGGATGATCGTCGCTGCCGTCGGGGTTGTGGGAGTTGGCGCTGGAATTTATTTCACCACGCGGGTCATGCAAGCCGAAACCGACCATTCCGATCCCCTCAAAATGGCGCAAGCCGATATTGATGGCCCGATCGCCGAACGCAATTCGCAAATTGCCTACATCGTTGGCGGAGCATTGGTGGTTACCGGTATCACGTTGTACGTGGTGGGCAACAAGCAGCGTAGCAACGCGGTGGCGCTAGCACCCATGCTGACACCGTCGAGCGCGGGCCTGGCGCTGGGCGGGCGATTCTAAGGACGCTGGCAACTCGACACGTTGGGATGCTGCCGCAACCGGCGGCGCATCGTTATTTACATTTGCGTTTGACCTGTTCCGAATCGTAGATATTTACTTTGTTCGCTGGAATGCATGGCAATGGGGTCACGGCGGTTGGCCGTTCCAGTTTGCGCAGCGAAAAGGTTTTTGACAGTGGTTCGTCGAGGGCAATCGTCACATTGACGGACTGAAAATTATCTCGCCGCAACACCAAGCGTCCGGTTGTCCGTGCCACCACAGTGCCAGCCCACGGCGTGACGCCAAGACGCTTGCCGTTGAGCGTGATTTCGGCACCTGGTGGCTCAGACCCCACCGAAAGACTAACCATTTTTTCGAGCGGTGGCGGGACATCGGTGCTCGGCGCGACCGCGCGCGCATCGACGATTGGCCCCGCTGCATCGACCGCAGGTTGTGGCGAATTGGCGCTGCCGAAACCGGCATCAACCGTGACAACAACGGCGGCGTCCGCAGTAAGCGTCGGCGTAACCACGCCAGGCGGGTCGCTCAGCGCTGAGTCACTCGGCGGGATGACGATATCGTTGCCGCCGCCCGCCAGCACGACCACCAACACGACTAACGCAACCGCCGCGACTCCAAGGCCGATCCACAACCCGGTGCGCTTCGGTTGAGCTGGTATGTCAAACCCGCCGCGCGATCCGGTATGGTGTTCACCAAATTGATTGGGTACCGAATTGCCCAAAGGCAGCCGTGCCTGGCCGTAGGGATAGCCGATTGGCTGCCCGTGCTGGCCAGCCCCAGAACCGGTTTGCGATGCAGCCTGATGAGTAGGCCCTTGCGAGCCATAGGCTTGCTGCGATGGTTGATTGGTTTGTGGTGCATAGGCCGGTTGCGCAGGATTGCTACCCGGGGCCCCTGCCCACTGCGGCGGAGCCAGCGCTGCCGGCGGGGCTGTCGGTGTCGGCGTATTGCCCCAGAGTTGGCCGCCTTGATAAAGTTGATTGGCGACAGGCAGGACCGGACTCGACCCGGAAGAAGAAAATGCGGGCTGACTGGGCCGCTGAGGAATTTGCGGCGGGATCGATTGGCCCCCGCCCGCCACAGATGGTGGCCTGGTCGAGCCCGAGGACATGCGCATGGTTGGTGCCGCGTCCAATGGCGTTTGTGATCCGGGCTGCGCAGCGATGGTGACCGAATAGGGCCCGATCGCTTGGCCATACGCTGGCTTCACGACATCGGCGTACTGCCGCAGCTCAGCGGGCAACGATTCACCAGCTGAAAAATTGGGTTGGATCGTTGGATACGATTTGCCATTCCAAGCGGCTTCGTCGCCTTCTTCTTGGGCCTCATAGTTACCCGTCGCATGCAACGGCACCGACGGCGGTATCGGCTCAATGCCGCCGACGTTAGACTGCAAGCGAATCGTTGGAAGCCCTTTACTCACCACCGAATCATTGGTGTTCGAAACAGTATTTTCTTTTGGATACGCCAAGCTGGCCACCGCGTGGCGGTCACGGTCAGGTGCGACCCATGGCTCGGGCACGTCGCCAAACGTCGAGCGCATAAACCGCCCCAACGACATCGTCGACATAGAAATCCTGGACGAAGATGAAAAATGTTCCAACGCTTCAAGCAACAAGCCTGCGGTCTGGTAGCGCTGCGTGGCATCCACGGCTAACGCCTTGAGCACAATCGCTTGTAACCCCGGCGGATAATCGGGCACCAGCCGCGTTGGCTGCACGATATCGCCGGTGACGATGCGATGCATGGTGTCAAAATCGCTCTCAGCACGAAAGCAGCGATGTTGCGTTGTGATTTCGTAGAGGATAATACCCAATGCAAAAACATCGCTGCGACGATCAACATCCCGGCCGCGACATTGCTCGGGCGACATGTAGGCGAACTTGCCTTTGATTACCCCAGAAACCGTTTCGGCCGAACGCGCGGTTGCTTTCGCAATGCCGAAATCCAAAACTTTGATCGACCCGTCGTAGCCGATCATGATGTTCGATGGAGATACGTCGCGATGCACGATCCCCAAGGGCTTGCCATCGGGACCACGCCGCTCGTGGGCGTGATGAAGCCCGGCTGCAGCACCGCCTACGATCGCCAAGCCCAGTTCATAAGGAATACGTGCGCCGGCCGCGCCGGCGGTTGCAAGCACCGAACGCAGGTCCTGGCCATGCACGAATTCCATTGCTAGAAAATGAATGCCGCCGTCTTCGCCGACATCAAAAACTTGCGCAACGTTTTGATGGTTAAGCGACGAAACCAACCGTGCTTCGTCGAGAAACATGTTGATCGCGACCGAGTCATTGGCTTTTTCTGGAAGAATTAGCTTGAGCACAACGTAGCGCTCGAACGCTCCGATGCCGGTGCTCCGCCCAATGTAGATGCGCGCCATCCCGCCGGTAGCCAACGAGAATAAAACCTCGTACTTACCGAGCCGCGTTGGGACTCCCCCCGCTGAGGCTACTTCTGACACTGATTAAATGGTTTCATCCAGCGCCCACCGTGTCAAGCAAGCCGCTGTACTTGCGAGTCATTTGTCATGTAGGCCAAGCTGCGACGTCGCCTGATTCATCGCACGTATGCAGCGCGGATACCGAACGGCGTGGCCGGTGGCGCTGGGTCATTTGCGACGCGTACGCGCGAGTCCGCCGAGTGCCAAACCTGGTCACTACTCGTCGATTTTTGCAGCGCCAGGATGGTGAATGATCCCTCGCCTGCTAGGTTCGTGAAAGCGTGTCCGATCCTTTGCGTCATTTCCATCCCGCGACGGCGCAGTGGTTCGCGTCGGTATTCGCAGCGGCCACCAAAGCTCAAGGCGCAGCGTGGACGCATATTGCCCAAGGGCAATCCACGTTATTGGTAGCGCCAACCGGTAGCGGTAAAACTCTCGCAGCGTTTTTGCACGCCATTGATCAATTGTTATTTGTGCCTGATGCACCTGCAGTGCTGTACATTTCGCCGCTCAAGGCGCTGGCCGTTGACGTCGAAAAAAATCTACGCGCACCGCTGCACGGTATTGTGTTGGCAGCCAACACGCTTGGCGCGACATTTCGCTCGCCAACGATTGGGGTGCGCACCGGCGATACCAGCATCAAAGAGCGCGCGCAGATCGCCAAGCATGGCGTGGATATTCTAATCACCACGCCCGAGTCGCTGTACCTGATGCTGACGTCGGCGGCTAAGTCAGCGCTGACGCGGGTCGGGTTGGTGATTATCGACGAGATTCATGCGCTGGTCCCAACCAAGCGCGGCTCGCATTTGATGGTGTCGTTAGAGCGGTTGGAGCGACTGCGGCAAGATGCAGGTGCATCACCACTGGTGCGGATTGGGCTGTCGGCAACCCAGCGCCCGTTGGAAGAGGTCGCAAAATTCTTAGGCGGTGCGACCCACATTGACGGCAACGTGACACCGCGGCCTGTCGCTATTGCCGACGGTAAATGGGCCAAACAGATTCACATGACCGTCGACGTGCCGGTCGAGGATATGTCGAAAATCGTCCTGCAACCCAACGCCGGCCGGGCATCAGACTCAGCCGCCGTCGAAGGGCCCGCGTCGATTTGGAATGCGATTCATCCGCGCTTGGTTGAGCTGATCCGAGCTCACCGCACCACGCTACTTTTTGTCAACAGCCGACGTTTATCGGAGCGCCTGGCCGCAGCGATCAACGAAGTTGCAGGCGAGTTATTGGTGCAAGCGCATCATGGTTCGCTGGCCCGCGAACAGCGCACACTCATGGAAGATGCGCTCAAATCCGGCACCATCGCAGGCATCGTTGCAACCAGCTCACTAGAACTCGGCATCGACATGGGCAGCATCGATTTGGTAATTCAAATTGAAGCGCCACCGTCGGTGGCCAGCGGTATTCAACGCGTTGGCCGAGCAGGTCATAGCGTGGGCGCGCCAAGCACTGGCATCGTGTTCCCTAAATTTCGCAGTGACTTGCTCGCATGTGCCGCGTTGGTGATTGCCATGAATGAAGGCATGGTGGAGTCGACCAAATATCCGCGCAATCCTTTGGACATTTTGTGCCAACAGTTGGTAGCGATTGTCTCGCAACAACAGTGCACCGCTGACGAGCTTTTTGATTGGATCAGACAAGCTGCGCCGTTCGCCGAACTCACGCGTCAAGCATTTGAAAATTGTTTGGACTTAATGACGGGGCGCTACGAGAGCGACGATTTTGCGGAACTGCGCCCTCGCCTTTCGTATGATCGCGTCACTGGCATCATCAAAGCGCGTCCCGGTGCCCAGCGCATTGCCATTCTCAATGGCGGCACAATTCCAGATCGCGGTTTATACGGCGTATTTCTCGAAGGCGCAGCCAAAGGCCAAGGACGCGTTGGAGAGCTTGACGAAGAAATGGTGTTCGAAAGCAAAGCCGGTGAATGCTTTTTGCTCGGTGCTTCGACCTGGCGCATCACCGAAATCACCTTTGACCGCGTGATGGTGACACCCGCGCCTGGACAACCGGGCAAGATGCCGTTTTGGCGTGGCGAAAATGCTGCGCGTCCGTTGGAATTTGGCCAGCGCATCGGTGCCCTAGCCCGAAAACTTCAAGGCATGTCGGCGAACAGCGCGCACAGTTTGTTGGCGAAAGCCTGTGGGCTTAATCAGCACGCCGCTGACAACTTACTACGCTATCTGCACGAACAAGCGGATGTAAGCACGGTGCCCGACGACAAAACCATTGTCATCGAATGCGCCCGCGATGAACTTGGTGATTGGCGTATCGCGCTGCTCAGTCCGCTCGGCGGACAAGTGTTAGCACCGTGGAGCATCGCCATGATCGCGCTGGCCAAAGAACTCCGTGGTGTCGATATCGAAGCCTCGTGGGCCAACGATGGCATTGTGGTGCGCGCACCTGAATCGATGGAACTCGGTGATCTATCCTGGCTAGTCCCCGACGAAGAATCGCTCGAAACCACGCTGTACGCGCAGCTGGCCAAAACATCGACATTCGCAGCGCGCTTTCGCGAAGCGGCTGCCCGTGCGCTGATTCTGACCAAACGTCGGCCGGGCATGCGCACGCCATTGTGGCAGCAGCGTAAAAAGTCGACGGACTTATTTGCCTCCGCGTCGCGGTTTCCGTCGTTTCCAATCTTGTTGGAAGCCTATCGCGAACTGATCGGCGACATTTTTGACGTCGCTGCACTCAAAACCGTGTTGCGCGATATTCGCAGCGGTGCGATGACGGTGAAAGTTGTGCATAACAATGCGCCGTCGCCGTTTGCCGCCTCGCTGCTTTTTGGCTACGCCGGCCAGTTTCTCTACGACGGTGATACCCCACCGAACGAACGCAAAGCCCAAGCCCTGGCAATTGACCTAACCCAACTCAAAGATCTGTTGGGTGCCTTGGATCTGCGCGAGCTGCTTGATCTAGATTCGATTGGCAACGTCGAGCAAGTGTTGCAATGTGTCGCAGCGGACTACCAAGCTAAAGACGAAGAATCGCTCTATGACGTGCTGCTCAAGCTAGGCGATTTGTCGGCGCAAGATATCGCAGCGCGCAGTACCGACGCTACTTCGGCGTTGCAGTGGGTTGCAGCGTTGCTTGCCCAGCGGCGCGTCGTTTGGATCCGCATGGCCAACGAGGAGCGGTTGGTTGCAATCGAATATATAGGCCGCTACATGGGCGCCCTGGGTTTGCCAGCGCCGCGCGGGCTGGTGCTCGCGCACGTTGCGACGTCGGAAGATCCGCTCGGCGATGTCTTGATGAGGTTTGCTCGCACCCATGTGCCGTTTGCGATGGCGGAGTTGGCGCAGCGATATGGCGCCGCTCCTTGGTTGGAAAAAATTACCGAGCTGGTGACCGCTGGCAAGTTGCTTAAAGGTGCATTTACACCGGGTCGCCAGGGCCTTGAGTTTAGTACCCCTGACGTGCTGTCACGCATTCAGCGCAAAGCGGTCATGAAGCTACGCGCTGCGGTCGAGCCATCGCCCAAGGAGCACTATGCCAGGGCCTTGACCCATCTTCAGGGCTTGGTACATCCTCGACGAGGCATGGATGCAATCCTCGATGTTGTTGAACAACTGCAAGGCATGCCTATCATTGCATCGCTGTTGGAAACCGAGGTCCTGCGAGCGCGGGTCGCCGACTATTTGCCAGGCGATATCGATACCTTGATCACCAGCGGCGAGGTGGTTTGGGTGGGGGTTGCAGCGGCCGGACTACGCGACGGTTACGTGACATTGTATCTGGCCGACCATATGGCAACGCTGCGCGCGCCGATCGTCAATGCCTCGCCGTTATCCGAAGTTGAGCAACGCATTGTTGACGTGCTGGCAACGCGCGGGGCGTTGTTTAGCAACGTGATTGCCGACGCTTTGCGCCCAATCTTCGCGCCTGATTTGACAGCTGCGATCTGGTCGTTGGTATTTCGTGGCTATCTCACCAACGACAGTTTATTTCCGCTACGAAACTTTATGAACGCTGGAGTCAAAGGCAAAGCGCAACGGGCTCAGCCATGGAACGAACGCGGGAATAGCCGTAGCAATCGGCTGTTTCGCTCGCGCCGCGCTGCGCCGAGCAACGCCGAGGGGCGTTGGAGTTTGTTGCCTAGCGCAACGCTAGAAAACCCAACCACGCATCTGCATGCCAAAGCCGAGTCACTGCTTGCACGCTATGGCTTGGTAACGCGCGAAGTCGCTGAAGTTGAGCAAATTCCTGGCGGATTCACCGCGCTGTACAATGTGTATCGGACGATGGAAGAGCGCGGCCGGTTGCAACGGGGCTACTTTGTTGCAGATATCCCAGCGATGCAATTTGCCCATGGCACCAGCGTGGAACTAATTCGCAGCATGAAAAAAGCGCCGACCGAAATCGAGCAACTGTGGTTATCCGCCGTTGATCCTGGCAATCCATATGGTGCGCTATTGCCATGGCCGGTCCAATCGGCGACGAACAAAGTGGCAACGGGTAAACCGTCGCGCTCGGTCGGCGCCCACGTCGCGCTTGCCAACGGGCACTTGCTGGCGTGGTTGTCCAAAAGTGGCAAGACCTTGAATACGTTTCTACCCGACGATGATGACGCGGTAAAAAATCGGCTTGCGCGTTGCTTGGGTGGGCTGCTCGCTGACTATGCGCTCGGGCGCTTGGCTCGGCGCGAAGGCCTGTTGGTTGAAGAAATCGATGGTCAACCGCCTGCGCAGCATCCCTTGCTACGCACATTACAAGATTTCGGATTTGAACTTGCTGGCGACGGTTTGCGATTCCGCAACCAGCGCGGCGCAACGAACCGACGTGGCGAGGCGGCCACGCTGCCGCACGCACCAGCCGCAGTCGGTGCAACTACGTTGATTGATGATGAGGCCGAACCTGATCGTGATAACGTGGCGCTGTCGCTCGAAGATGAAATTGCCCGAGAGCTCGACGAAGCCGGTATGGCATGAGCCGGTTGCAGTAAGTTCGGGCGCACCGCGACTACGGCTGCGGTTGGCAGTGTGGGCAAAAATAGCTCGAGCGACGCTGCACACCTTGGCGAAGCATTTTGATTTCGGTGCCGCAGTCAAAGCAGTTGCGATCGACGCGGCCGTACACCGCAATCGGACCTTTGCCAATCTCGCAACCACTGCGGGTCGTGCGTTGATACTGATAGTGCGCTTGGTTGCGCGCACGCAATTCGCCCACGACGGTCGGTGGCCGATCCACATCGGTAACATTGCGTCGCATCATGCGCGCGATCGTCGCCATCAAGGCAATCAACGACGCATTGGCAATCTGTTGAATTTGGGTAGTTGGATGAAGTTGCGCTGCAAACAGGCCTTCACTTTTGTACACATTGCCGATGCCAGCGATGATGGATTGGTCGAGCAACGCAACGCCAATTGCTTCGGTAGCATGGAGCTGTAGTGCTGCTGCGGCGGACGCACAGTCAAAACTTGGACTAAGCACATCTTGCGCGGTTTGCACCGACGCTATGAAGCGCCGCGCTGCCAATGGCGCTAGCAACTGAACTGTGGGTGCGTGGTAACAAACCGCCACCGCGACGGGAGTTTCGATGAGTACCACTACGTTGTGCGCTGAACGCCGCCACGTCGCAGGCCTAGCGGTCCCGTCGGCTTGCGCAACGGTTGCATGCACATACCACTTACCCGACATTTTGAGATGCGTGTGCAGCACTCGGCCATCGGCCAAGTGAATCAATAAATGTTTACCAAACGCCTGGACCGTTTGCAGTTGCACGTCGACTTCACGCAACGGTACCCGCGGCAGCGTCAGGGTCACCACGTTTGCTTCAAGCACCGGCCGCAGCGTCGCTGCGATCCGATAGAGCGTGTCGCCTTCAGGCATCGCGCGCTACCGACGCCGAGGTTGGGGAGGATGCATCGCTAGTGCCAAGGCTTGCTCCGCACTTGGCACCGCCGAGCGCGCCGTCATGCCTTTGCGACTGCCGTGTTTGTGAACCAGCGCGGCGGTTTCTTGCCGAAAATCCCGACCGCGACGAATCGCATCGAATGCTTGTTTGGCATGACGGATGGCTGCGACGTGATCCACCACCGGCGCTGGATAGTCGCGACCAATCACGACACCATAGCGTTGTTGCAATCCGCGCGGCATTTGCCACGGCGCTGCCAAGCAATCCGCAGGCAGTGGTCGGAGCTGCGGCACCCAGGTTTTCACAAACTCGCCGCTTGCATCATGATCTCGCTGCTGTTTGCGCGGATCGTACATGCGCAAGGTATTGCTGCCGGTGGTACCGGCTTGCATTTGTATCTGCGGATAGTGAATCCCAGGATCGTAGTCGATAAAATTCCGCGCTAAATGCAACGCGACTGGTCGCCAGTGTAGCCACAAGTCATAGCTGGCAAAACTTACCAGCATGGCCCGCATCCGAAAGTTGATCCATCCAGTCGCAAGCAGACAACGCATCACTGCATCAATCAACGGAAAGCCAGTTTGCCCAGCGCACCAAGCGCGCAGCAAACGTTGCTCACGGGCCGATAGTTGATCTTGCTGTTCACATCGCATGCCGTCGTGCGCCCGATGGATATTTTCAAACTCATACCGCGGTTCGTCTTCGAGTTTTTGTACAAAATGGCAGCGCCAAGCCACCCGACTGCGCATCGCCGTCAACGCCGCGACGAAGTGCGCATCCTGTTCTGCTTGGGCCAGCGCAAGCCGAGCGTTCACAGCTTGCACAACCGTACGCAGCGAGATGCAACCATACGCAAGATACGGCGACAACCGCGAGCTCGCGCTCCAACTGCGGGTTGGGGACGATACGGCGGTTAGGTAGTCGCGGCCACGTTGATTGCAAAAGCTGGTGAGCATAGCCAGCGCGGCCGTAGCGCCAGGCTGCAGATCGATCACATGACCAAGATCTGGTAGGCCGAGTTGGGATGCATCAGCTGGAATTTCCGTGCTCAACCCGACTGGGTTATCGGCGAAATCAAGCTCCACGGTAGTCGCTTGCGCTGGCGGTCGCGGCAGCGCCGGCACGGCCATCGTGCGTTGCCAGTTGCTAGCCCAACCGTCGCGGGATGGGTGCGGCCGCCGCACGCCACCACTGGCAGTCTCGGTCCACGTAATGTGCTGTTGCCGGATCCAGCGTTTGACAGCTTTATCACGCTGATACGAACCGTCATTACCGGTTTCCGCATGACTCCACAAGCCGGCAAGGCCATTGCGGTCGTGCAGAAATTGCAACACTGGAACAACTTCAGCGACAGCGACCCAAAGCGTAATATTGAGTAAGGCTAATGCCTGTTGCAGTTCGCGCAGCGACGGTAAAATGAAATTCCAATGCAAGCTGCTGACATCCGGTTGCCGCAACAGACTCGGCTCGATAACAAACAGCCCGATGGTTGGTCCGGCCGCTACGGCGTGCCGCAACGGTGCGTGGTCATCTAGCCGTAGGTCTTTTTTGAACCAAACCACGTTGGCGGCAACGCTCACGTTGTCGTGTAGCATCTAAAATTCGTGTGCGCAGGTACCACGCAACGGTGCACCACAAATTTTTTCGTCGCCGCCTTCGCGGTATACGTTCAAAGTGAACGCTCTTGCATGAAATCCGCGTTGCTGCTCTACTTGTGCCATGCGTTCCGGTCATTCCGTTGCTGTCGCGCAACACTTCGGCGTTGGCAGGTAGTAACCGTGGGCTATACTGCGGGCGGAAATCGAGAATCACGATGCTGCGCGTTGTCGAGAGAACACCCACCACCCAACAGGTACCTACATCGTGAAGTTGAGCACTACCCTTGGCACCGGCGTACCAGCAAATGGCTTCGCTAAAACAATGAATGCACGTAGCGGGATACATCTTGAGCTGCGGCCGGGCATGGTGATCGACGCGCGCTACGAACTTGTTGAGATTTTGGGCCGCGGTGGCATGGGTGAGGTTTGGTCGGCGCGCCACCTGTTGCTCATGCGCAACGTGGCAATCAAGTTTGTTACGCTCGACCATCCTGAAACCGCTGCCATGTTGCTACAAGAGGCGCAGGTCCTTGCGTCCTTCCAGCACGCTGCGGTTGTGCATGTGTTCGACTGTGGCATGTTTGGCCATTCGCCGTACCTGGTGATGGAGCAGCTCAACGGTGAAACCCTTGCGGCGCGGCTGCACCGCGAAGGCGCACTTAGCTCCGTCGACGCGATCGCACAAATGTTACCGATCGTGCGCGGCCTTGAGGTAGCGCATGCTCACGGCATCGTGCACCGCGATCTCAAGCCGGATAATATTTTTTTAGAAACCATCGGATCGGAGATTCGGCCCAAGCTCATCGATTTTGGTATCGCGGATGCAGCGAAATTACGAATTACCCATGCACCGATGGGCACGCCACCGTACATGTCACCGGAGCAAATTCGCGGCGAGCCGTCGGGTCCCTCCACCGACATCTGGGCGTTAGGCATTACGCTCTACGAGTTATTGGTTGGCACCGCGCCGTTTTGCGCCAAAGAAACCGTACCAGAGATCCTGCACGCGATAACCACGGAACCACTGTCCTACCCTCGCACTGGGCCGCCGATGCACAAAGACGTGTGGCGTTTTTTAACCAGGTGCACGCGCAAACAGCCAAGCGACCGCTTCGAAAACATGCGCGCTGCGCGTGAACATCTCGAAGATTTTGCCGGGCGGATAACCACTCGTTCCGCCTCGCCCAGCGTTGCACCGCCTTATGACAGGCCGGCTTCGCCCAGCGCTGGGCCACAGTACGGTGAAGCACGGTCGCTTGACGACCTCATCCGAAGAAAGCTGTAAATGGACATCCTAGCACTCAACGACTCGACCCCAGCCGAAACATTTCGAATCGACCAGATCGATAGCGCCAGCGATCAAGCGCTCGATGCTGCGCCCTTTGGTGTCATCTGCATTGATGCCGACGGCACCGTGTTGCGATACAACCTGTACGAAGCGCGCCTGGCCCGGCTCGACGCAAATCAAGTGATTGGGCAAGACTTTTTTGAAGACATCGCACGATGCACCCGAGGCCCCGGCTTTGAAGGCCACTTCCGCACGGTGGTTGCAGGCAATGCCACCGAGCAAGACTATCGGTTTGACTATGTTTTTGATTTCGCGTTTGGCGCGCAGCGCGTCGGCGTCGAAATTGTCAGTTTCCCCGAAGTTGCGCGCTACTACTTGGTGATCAATCGCAGCAGTGTGGAAGGCGCGCGCAGTCAAGCGACCGA
>JAYWHS010000186.1:0-5305 GCA_043777635.1 Kofleriaceae bacterium
GATGAGGCATCGTGAAAGGTGGCCAAGCGAGAAACATGCCAACGCTACATTGTTGAAATTGCATACGCCGCTGTCCGCGTGCGTCCGGTATTCGGACAAACCGGACGGGTGGTGTCCGCTACGCGGACGGGTGTACCCAATGCTCAGGTAATACCCTGTAGCGGGTGATATCCAATGCTCAGGTAATACCCTGTAGCGGGTGGTACCCTGTAGCGGGTGGTGTCCGCTACGCGGACGGGTGATACCGTACCCTGGGTGATACCGTACCCTGGGTGATACCGTACCCTGTAGCGGTCAGCGTTTCCGACGCTGACGCTGTAATGCTGCAAGATACGCACGATTCGCAGCGATAAACGCAGCGTCGTTGCCGCCGCGATCAGGGTGCGCGTTGAGAGCAAGCTGGCGATACGCCGCTTTGATCGCCGCCACATCAGCGTCGGCATCAATCCCAAGCACGCGAAACGGATTGGCGTTCACGGTCGCCGTCGCTTTCGCAGCCCCCGCCGAGCTCGTCGCTTTCGAGCCGCGCTCGATAAACGGCGGGAGGCCAGCGCGAGCGCGGACCCAGGCCCCGGCCCAGCGGCCTTCGATGCGTTGCAACGTCATCCCCGCAGCCATTTGCGCCTGTTCAATCGCTTCGGCTTCGGTGCGCAAGCCCGCTCCCCAGGCGTCGGGTGGCACGAACGGCTCGGCCTGCGGTGTAGTTTTCCACCAGGCACACCACAAGAATCGACGCCGCTTGGTGTGCGTAAGCGCAAAAACACCTTGGGCTAGGGCCGTCATCGTGGAGGCGAGCCTAGGGCACGCTCCCTATTTGTCAAAGCTTGGTTCCCACCAACCTAAAAACTAGCCGAATATTTTTCGCGTTACGATCTCGGCCGCGCCGCAGGCCACGCGAAAACTTGCACACCGCTAAAGCGCTAGGGACCCGAACGTGGCACATACATCCAATGCCAGGCAGCGATCCGGCGTGGACCATGGAACTTGAAGCGGCGTTGGCGCGTGAACTAGCGGCGACTTTCACGTGGGAAAATCACGCTCGCTTTCGCAACCAATTGATCGCGCCGGTGCTGGTGCTTGCTGATTCGCCGGCTCGCCTCGGGCGGTGGATTCACGCCACCCGGACCCTCGAACTATCGCGTAAGCTAGTGCGCGAACGGCCGTGGGCCGAAGTCGTCAGCGTCTTGCAACATGAGATGGCGCATCAATACGTCGATGAAGTTTTGCACGCCCACACCGAGACCGCACACGGTGAAACCTTTCAAAAAGTCTGTGCCGAACGTGGGATTGACGGCAAAGCTGCCGGTGCGCCCATTGCCGTGCAGGGCGTCGAGGCCGATCGCGTGCTCGAACGCATTCGCAAGTTACTCGCGCTCGCTGGCAGCCCCGAAGTGCATGAAGCTGAAGCTGCGATGCGCAAGGCCCACGCGTTGATGCTGCGTTACAACGTCGATGCAACCATTGCCAAGCAAGATCATTTTTACCTGGTTGCACAACTCGGTGATCCAAGTAAACGCAGCAATCGCGTCGAAGCCGCCGTGGTTGGCCTGCTCGCGCATTTGTTTTTCGTCAAAGTTATCCAGGTCCCGGTGTATCTGCCAAACGCTGCCAAACGTGGCACCGTCTATGAAATCGCCGGCACGCCACCCAACGTCTCGATGGCCAGCCATGTGTATGCCTTCTTGTTAGCGACCGCCGAGCGGTTGTGGCAGGCTAATCGGCTGGATGCACGCGTGCGAAGCGGGCGAGACCGATTGGCCTATCAAGCAGGTGTGATTCGTGGCTTTCACGAAAAACTCGCGGCCGAGCGCAAAGCCCTCAGTGTCGAGCCGGTGCCGAGCGGCGGCACCGCGCTGATTTGGCGGGGCGATCGTGAGCTTGATAAGTTTTATCACGCTCGACATCCGCGCATCGCATCGCGAACATCACGGGTCCGCACCAACGCTGCGCATTCGGCCGGTGCCGAAGCTGGTCGCACAATCGTGTTACATCGACCGGTTGCCGACGGCAGTGCGCCAAACGGAGGCAGCCGCGGTAAATTGCTTGGCCCAGGGTCACGCTGATTCCTCGTCGCAGCAATGCGCTACTTGATACGTTAGCCACCGTTACTAATTACTTGCGCCCGGCGTTTTAGTTGTTGAAAAGTTCCAATCAACGCTGGCGATGTTGCTATCGCGGCCATTGAATCGTCGGGCCAATGCGCCATCGTTTGCGTTGCTGTCGGTCGCAACCAAGGCCGTGGTTTCAACCAGCGACACACCGCTTGCTGGGCCAATCCCGAAGCTCGACAAGTTTGCAGCCATCGCGCCGCCGTAGGCCAGTGCGTCGATGACGACATTGTTGGTGTCGTCGATCAGCGCGATACCGTCGGGGTTGCCATTTTGAATATTGTTGGTTGCAAACCCCATTGGGATTTCAAGCGTGGCGTTGATCGTGGCAAGTAATGTAGTTGATCCGATCACGAGGTACCCGCCGCTTGCGAGCGTACCCGCGCCGCTGAGATCGAATGTTGTATACGCCGCACCTGGCGTGGACGAGCCGTTAACCAGCACAACTTTGTAGCCGGCCAGGCTGATCGCTCCACCGCTGCCGTTGAAGATCTCTATGTATTCAGCGCTGTCGTTGCCCACTTGATCGTAATCAATTTCGTTGATCACGAGATGATCGATCAAACAGGTTGAGGTGCAGCCATTGCCGTTGGCCGTGGCATCGCCGTCATCGCAGGTCTCGGCGCCAGCGATCACGCCGTTGCCGCAACTACTCACGGTACAGTTGCCCGTGGCGCCATCATCACAACCGTCGCCAAGTGCAGCGTTGCCGTCGTCGCAGATTTCCGCGCCGGCGCGCACGCCGTTGCCGCAACCACTCACGGTACAGTTGCCCGTGGTGCCATCATCACAACCGTCGCCAAGTGCAGCGTTGCCGTCGTCGCAGATTTCCGCGCCGGCGCGCACGCCATTGCCACATGCACTCACGGTGCAGTTGCCGGTGGCGCCATCATCACAGCCATCACCGAGTACGGCATTGCCATCATCACAGCTTTCCGCGTCGGTCATGATGCCGTTGCCACACGCTGTGCGCGTGCAGTTGTTATCGCAGTTGTCACCGTTGATAGCGTTGCCGTCGTCGCACGCTTCGTTGGCGGTCATCACCCCATTGCCGCAACCGGTGGGGCGGCAGCTACCGCCCACGCCGTCGTCGCAGCCATCGCCGTTGCGCGAGTTGCCGTCATCGCAGCCTTCTTCGCCTCGAATCACGCCGTCACCGCAGCGTGGCGATTGGCACACCGCTCCATTACATACCCCGCTTGTGCAATCGCTGGCGATCACGCAAGCGTCGCCATCAATGCACGTCTGCGCCGGCGCACAACTTCCTCCGCAATCGATTCCAGTTTCGTCATTGTTACGCGCTCCGTCCGTGCACGAAAAAATTATGCACGTTCCGGTCGCATCACACGCGCCACCGCTGCACGCCGTACCCAACGTCGCCGCCGGGTGCGTGGGCTGGTTGTTGACGCACAGATCTTGGGTGCATGGATTGTCGTCGTTGTCAGGCACGCAGCGCCCGGCATCGATCGATAGTTCGGCACCAGCACACGCTGCGAAGGTCAGCATAACGCTGACGCCAGCCAAGCAAAATATGCGCGCGATCATGGCCGGACTCTGCCGCAAGCAGCGCTGGAAAACCAGCGGTATTATGTATGCCGACGTGACTTGAATGTAACAGCCTAGCGGCGCAGCTGACATGGTAGGGTGCGGCGTGTTCCGAAACACCGGTTTTAGCTTTGCGTGCTTCCTAATGATTGCAATAGGCTGCAAGGCTCGCGAGCCAGCGCCGGGCTCAGGCTCGTCGGGTGCAAGCGTAACGCTCCGCGACCCGGCGGCAGGTGGCGGCAGTGCGGTGGCGTCCGCCGTCGATCCGATGTATCCGACTCCAATTGCGGCCGGCACCGACAAAATATTTTTGCTTGAGGAACCCGATCGCGGTCCTGCTTTACCGTCCTCCATCGCGCTGCCCGCCGCTGCGTCGTTGACCTGGACCAATCACGCATTTTGTGAAGTCGATTTTGTCGGTGCTGTGTGCAGCCCGGCGCTGTCCGGTAACCGGTCGCTACGCATCGCGGGCAATCACTATTGGCGCATTGGTACAAAAGCCAATGCGGTGGTAGTTGCTGAAAAATTTCGTGGCCCGGTGCGCCACATGGCGTATTGGTGGGACGGTCGCGGCACGTCAAGCTTCCGCCGCGTCGATGTCGACATCTACGGTCATGTCAGCCAAGCCATGTTTGCCGCTGCCGCCGATCGTTATACCCAGCGCACGCGCAATGGCAGCAACGCCTTGGCCGGTTGTGGCATGATGGCGATCACAATTCCAAAAGTCGCCGCCCACATCGCCTCGCTCGCATGTAGACAGTGGAACGGTGAACCGATGCATGACACCGACGGTATTGCCAGCACGCGGTTCGAACGTGACGAACGTGGTTTCATTAGCCGCCAAGCGTATGTTGGCGTTGATGAAAAGCCGACCACCGCCAATGATGGTGTCGCTGTCATCGCATTTGCGCGCGACAGTGCCGGCCGCATGATTCGGCAAAGCTTCCGCGACATCGCTGATCAACCGACCGCAAATAGTACCGGCTGCTATGGCGAAGCCTGGGTGCATAGTCCGCAAGGCGCGGCCACCAGCGCAACGTGCCTCGATGCGCGTGACCAGCCTAGTGCCGATGCTGACGGCATCACCAGCACGCAGTTTATCGACGACAACAATGGCTGTGACCTCGGCCATCGGTTCGTCGATGGACAAGGCCAGCCGGTTGCCGATCGGTTTGGGGTTCATGCAGTGAAGCACGAGGTCGATGCCCATTGTGCGATCGAACGCATGCGTTGTTTTGACATCAAGCAGCAGCCGGTAGCGTGTGGTGTAGGCGAGCCGGCAAGCATGCGCAATCGTATGGATAACCAAGGCAACATCGTTTCGACGTCGCACTACGACGCCGCTGGCAAGCCTAGCCAGGACAGCGTGCATCAGTCGTTTGAACTGCGTTACACCTACGATGCCGTCGGCAATCCCATTACCAGCCACTGTTATGATGCCGCCCTCGTCGCGCAGGAGTGTCCGCGCACCCAGTACTACGCGCTACAAACTACCTTCGACGCTGCGGGCCGTCCAACCGAATCTCGTTATTTGGATCGCGCCGGTGCGCCAACCACAAATTTCGGTGCGTTCGCGAGTAAGTTTCAATATGACAACTACGATCATCGCGTGGTATCGGCCTACTTCAATCGCGACGGCCAGCCGATCGAGG
>JAYWHS010000187.1:0-1608 GCA_043777635.1 Kofleriaceae bacterium
AAAAAATCGCTGCGCAACCGCGCAAGATTTCGCTCAATAAAGCCTAAGCGCTAGCGCCGCCGCATCGACGGTGCGAAGCTGCTGTGCATGAGCAACGCCGCGATGGACAGCACGAAACGCGCTAAGCGTTTTTTGCTGTTGCTGGGCTTTGTCAGTCTGTTCGCGGACATGTGTTACGAAGGCATGCGGTCCGCAATCGGGCCGCTAATGCTTTTTGTCGGCGCGTCAGCCTCGGCGATCGGCTGGGTCTCGGGCATCGGCGAATTTGTTGGTTACGGTTTGCGCTATGCGGCTGGTCGCTTCGTCGATCGCACGGGACGCTACTGGTTATTAACCTTCATCGGCTACAGCGTGAATTTGATCGCGGTGCCGCTGTTAGCGTTGGCACCGTCGTGGCCGATGATCGCCGCGTTGGTTGCCTTGGAACGCCTCGGCAAAGCGATTCGCAGCCCAGCTAAAACCACCATCGTTTCGTTTGCCACCAACGGTGTCGGCGTTGGTCGCGCCTTTGCCATTCAAGAAGCCATGGACCAAGCCGGCGCGATGCTTGGGCCGTTGCTGGTCGCTGGCGTGCTCGCGATCAAAGGCAACAATGCCAACGGATTTGCGCTGGCGTTTATTCTACTCGCGGCACCAGCGGCGCTTAGCTTGCTGAGTTTGTCACGGGCTCGTGCATTGGTTCCGGATCCGCGCAGCCTCGATACGACTGCGTCGACCAGCACCAGCCATGCCCACCTTGGCCGCAAGTATGTTTGGTACATGGTCGGCATTGCCGCGATTGCCATTGGCCTGGCCGACTGGCCGTTGCTTGCATTTCACTTGCAGCGCACCGGCACCTTGGCTGCACAATGGACACCGGTGGCTTACGCTGCAGCGATGGCCAGCGACGGTCTTGCGGCCATCCTCGCCGGCTTATGGTTTGATCGTGGCCGTGCCAAAGGCCAATCCGGCGCGCGCGTATTGGCGATCTTTGCCGTGCTTGCCGCTGCGTATGGCCCCTTGGTGTTTGCCACCGCGCAGTTTGGCGGCATGGCCTTGCCGCTGCTTGGCATTGGCTTTTGGTCACTCGGCCGCGCTGCCACCGAAGCCACTGCGAAGTCGCTAATCGCAGCAACGGTGCCGGCGAATATTCGCGGCCAAGCCTACGGCACCTTCTACGTGGTGTTTGGCGGTGCTTGGTGGCTCGGCAGCGTGGCGTTGGGCATGTTGTACGACGTGACACCGACGGCAACTGCTGGGTTAGCGAGCGCGGCCCTGTTGCTTGGTGCAGCGATCCTGTTTGTGACCGATGTGCGGCAAGCGCGTAAAGCGAATTCGCAGGCTAGTGTCGCGCAAGATTCTTAGACAGCAGCCTGCTGCCGCCGACACTGACAACCGCCCATTTTACGGCGCAGTCGCCGGCGTGCGAAAAAACCAACTACCAATGCGTGCCGCAAAGGGCCGCGTGCGAAGCCACGCACCGACGGGCTCCGCCCCCGTCGCTACGGCAACCGGCGCCAACTGCCGCGCACTAAGTTCGGTGTCGAATCCGTGGGCTGCCGACGTTTTGCTGTTGAAAGGATCATCGAGAAATTCAACCTCATGATTGCCGAGGGTAACAACGACTTG
>JAYWHS010000188.1:0-5300 GCA_043777635.1 Kofleriaceae bacterium
GGCCGTCGAGCGCGTAGTCACGAGCTTGGCAAAAGCCGCCGTCACCGATCCGACGCAAGATGGCGCCTTGGCGGCGAAGCAGCAGGAGTTGGCGCTTGCGCTGGCGGCCGTTGTTACCGTAGTGCCGACGACAGCAGGTGGCGTGAAGCCGCCAACTACCGAGCCAACGTATCAAGCTCATGTTAAGACCAAGTACGCAGCTCAAATAGCCAATCTTGCCAAGCTTGCAACCTCGACCGACCAGAAGGGCGGGGAGGTCAAGCGCAATAGTAAAGCATTTGAGTTGACGGTTACAGATATTGACAACACGCAGAAGAAGATCGTCGCTGCGAGAGCTGCACTCGATGTTGAAAAGGCACAGCTGCTCGAAACAGGGCTAGCTGCCGCAAAAGACAACGCTGGTGCGACGATGTCGGAGCTGCTGGCGAAGGCAAAGCTACTCTGCGCGGAGATCCAAACAAAAGGCAAGGCGGCGGTCAAAGCGCGAGCGGACCTTGAAGGCGTGATGCAGGTTTCGATGAAGCTTGCGATGCAGATCAACCCAGAGGCCACGGGCGCGGGCCGCGAGCTGTATGATGCACTTGATAAAACGGAGAATCCAGCGCTTGTTACGCAAGGGCTGGCGGCTGGCATGAGCGAGAAGGAAGTCGCCGAGATGACGGTCAACCACCGCAACTGGCTGCGCGGTTTGTGGCGTATAGAAGTGATGAAGGACCAAGAGCACGCCGATATTTTGTATCTTCGCGATGAGGGAATCTCTGGTTCCCGCGACGGCCTAACTGTACATCAGGTAGTAGAGAAGACGATTAAGAAACTTAAGGTGAGTGTTAAGACTGAGAAGGCTGTGCTCAGTGATGACTTCAACCTCGGGAACGCCACGCCCGAAGAGTTGAGCAAGATTTACCAGGGCATGATCAAGAGTGCGAGCCAGACGAACGCGGGCGTAAACGCGAGTACGGGTGTGAAGCGGGACGAGTCGAAGCTCGCGGTAGCCGAGGCAAAAGTTGTCGAGCCTGCCGCGTTACCGCCCGTGACAAAGACCGTGAATATGAACGGTGCAGCGCACACGCTGATTGCTACGCCAGGCCCCGAGCCAAAGATCGAACTGGCGTCGCGGCGCGACAAGGTTAAAAATCACGTGGCGAAGGCGTTGACGCTGGCGAAAGATGAAGCTCAGAAAGCAACCTTGCGCGCGATTGGTGCGAAGGCCCAGGCCATTGAACAATCACTGACAGGCAAGTTCTCAAAGACAGAAGCGCTAGTCACCGGGCAGATGGCAGAGCTGGAGGCCATGATTGCGGCGTATGGCAAGCAGTACAAAGTTGGTGATTTCGAAACTGTTGTTGCGCTTGTTGACGCCAAGAAGCAAGGCGATCACGCCTTTGCAAAAGGAATGCAGAAAATCGGCAGCGAGCTGCAATCAATCGCACAACAATCGGATATGTCGGCAGCGGCCAAAGCGCGTGTTGTTCAAAGCGGCGGGGCCATCAATCAAGCGCTCGCGCATCCAGTGTTCACGCGCACCGTAGACAAAGGATTGACGCCAAAAGATGGGGATGCGCAATCATTAGCATTTGGTCCAGCACTGCAAGGGTTTCGTTTAGAATTGAGAGAATTCTTCCTTTCTATTGAAGACGCTGAAACTGCTGCGCCAACGCAACGCAATGCAGCCAACGCGAAAATGCAAAAAGCTTCGGCTCGCTTAAATGGGGCATTCGGTAACCTGACGGGCTGCGCTGAGGATCACGAGGCGACGAAGCAATTGAATGATCCCGCCGCTACGCAAGCCGGACGCGCCGGACTGCATCGGGCCAAAGATATCGTTAAGGCGATGACGGAAAGCATGATTGCAACTCTGGGTGCGACCGTAATGTCGACAGATTCCGTTGCACCCAATCCAACGAATGTGACAACGACCGCTGATGCAAATGACGTGTCGAAGCACGCGGCAGGAGAAGCACCAGCAGACTGGCAAAGTAAAGTCTTGAAGTCAGTTGCGTCGCCCGAAATTACATCGGACGATCCAGGCCACACTTATCATCTGCTTAAGGACGGCAAGGGCGTCACCACAACCAAGCCGAAGGTGCTTGCGCAACCACAGTTGCTTTTACTGCAGAATAAACTCCGCGGAACTGTGCCATTTGAGTGGGAAATCGATCCTAATCGAACGCAACCGAACTTCGAGAAAAATGCCCGCGCCTTTGAAGCCAAGCTTGCTCCGCTTGCCGTGGCTAACTCCAACGACATTGCCGGCCGGATGTGCGCCGCTGCGTTGCAGTACATGAAGAAGAAGGCGGAGGGCAGTGTGAAGGGCATGGATGCAGTGGAAGCCAAGCTTGACGAATTGATCGCGTTGTGCGGAATGACAGAGAAAGCGTTCGCCGGAGCGGTAGGAAAAGATCCAAAGGTCATTCGTCAGATTTTACTGACGGCCAAGCAACACAAAGCTCAGGCAGAAGCGGCCGAGGCGGCTGGACACCGATTGTTCGACGCACCAACCATTCGCGAGCAGATGACGTTCATTCGCAACTTCTTTCGGCAAGTTCTTTCGAAGGAGCTGGTGTCTGGGGTGCAAGAGACGGCACAGTATTTGGGGTCGACGGGGGAGATCATCGGAAAACTCACAGAGCGGCGTAACGCCGCCCTCGCAGCTGCGGATGCAAAGGGCAAGCCTCTCACTGATAAAGATATTTTTGACGCGGTTCCAGCTAACCCAGATACAGGGGGTAATAAGACCGTGAAAACGGATCCTGGCTCAAAAGCATCGGAGGCGCAGAATCCTCTCGCAATTACACACCAGGAAGAAGCCCGCGTGGACGTCAGCGACGTCAAGGATCTACAAGACTCAACTCGTGTTGAAAACCAACCAAATAAGACGGGCGATGCTAAGAAGGATCGCGAGGCCCGAGCAAAATCCGATCGTTCGCAAGGTGTTGGTGTTACTCACCAAACCGTTGGGGGCCAGAAAGATTTCCCACTGAGTTCACGCGAGAAGACCAACATGGGCGTTTCTGATGATGCAGATAAGCTCACTTGGAATGAGGGCGGTCAAGTCTGGTACCAGAATCAAAAAAACACATGGGTGCAGGCGATTGAAGAACTTCAGTTGCCATTCACAGGTGGTCCGTCCGGGCTTAGCAACTCCTACTTTAACGCTGTGCAGCTTCTGCTTGGTGGCAGCAACGGAGACATGCTTCACGCGCGGCTCGCGCTGATCGGGCATTTAAATCATATCAACGCCCACAGCGCAGTCGAAGTGCTGGCAGCGGGTGCTGGCTTTGGTCTATCTTTCACCGCAGGGCAGCGTATGTATCGGGATATTGCTCCGTTAAGCGAAGCACAGTTGCGTACTTGTGGCCGTGCCGAGGGTGCGGCTGGTAATCTCTTCCCTGATGAGCCAGACCCTCTTCGTGCAAAATTATGAACAGTGTCACTTAAATGCGTGCTTGCCACCAGGTAGTTCATTGCGAAAAAAACACTTCGATGCGTGCGAGGTATCAACTCAAAATCGATGATGGCTCCAACAGGATTCATGAATTTCTGTAACAATGGCGGATATCTTGTAGACGCAAACTACTGGCTTCCTGACGATCCATTTGACTATTTTCGGGCTTCGTTTGGAGTTGGGGTTGCAGGATGCAACAGCATCGTCTGCAATAATTGCAAGCAATCTGTTCAGCACACACGCGAGTCGACTGCTCGGCGCTACACCTGTGCATGCGAAACGTACGTAACCCTGGGTGCCTTTCACCTCGACACCAGTTCAGATAGTGATCCAGATCCGCTGCCGCTTTGGCGCTGTGCGGGCCACCCGATTTTTGTGCCTCCTGGTCTGATTGCAGGAAGTTTTGTAGATTCTATTCTTGGTTGGTCACCGATCGTAGCGGCACATATCGAAACTAAGACCAATCTTCATCCGTCGATCGATCGAATTACTGGCTTTACGATGACGCGTATCTTCCAAGCTCTTGGAAGCGAAGCCGATCAGCAGGAACTTGGCCGAGCGGTTGGGCGTCGTGGCAATGATCCGTCTTTGCGCGTGCGCCAGGCAGTAGCCATGTTTTTCGTGCTCAATCGAAAAGTTCAAGGGCTGGAGCTCGTACTCAGGGCTTGGCAAGACGCCCCCGAAAGCTATGACAACTATCCCGCGGCGCTCGGCCCTAACGTATCGCTCAAAGACAACCTATTGGAGGCGATCGCGGCCCGCATTATCGGAGGGGTGCTCAAATCCGAAGCGCTTCTTGCCATCTGGCGCTGGGCAGCTCTTCGCGGGGCGGGCCTCGGCCCCAACTTGTACAGTGTGAAGTATTTTGATGCCGTGTGGGCTGACGAACACCTTGAACAAATGTTCGAGCTGGCGCCTGTCGACTGGTACACGATCATTCGCACGATACATGTCAAGTTTCCGATGCGACTAGAGCCTGGATGCCGGCGTGCGATCGCTGAGGGTCACGCCACCTACGAGCAAGTCGCTGCAGCTCTCTTTGAAAAATACAGCGTCGACGCAGAGCCCGTCATTGCAACGCTGCAACGATGACTGCTCAAATACGCAACTGTCCGCTTATCGGACAACAGGCGAGACGAAAACGAGTCGATGTTGACAGTGCTGTCCGCAAGCTGTGCCAGCATGAGTGCTCCCAATCAAGGCACGCAGCGAAAAATTGCATGCTTCAAAACCTGATGTTCTACTATCTGCGAAATTGCCCCTGAACCATCACATGACGAAGGTTAGTAAGTGGTGGGAATGCAAACTGAGTAACGCTATACTGAAGCTCTAATGGCGCAGCCACAAACAGTAAAAAAGTTATGCAACGTCGTTGGCCGGGACCGGGTGGCACGCGCAGAATATCCAGATTCGTCGTCGACAACACAACACATGGCGCGGATCGCTGCGGTCAAATCATTGATGGAGATATGGCGAGATCAACGTGAGCGCCAAAGCAGTGGCCAAAACGAGATTCAAGACCTGGCGTACTTTGCGGCTCCAGGCGGCGTGAGAAATCCATTTCGCGTTGACGATGTAAACCGTGTTGTGGCTGTACAACAGCCTTCAGCGAGTGAATATGAATCTCCAGTCTTCTGACTCTTGGCAAAATTTGCAGCTCAATCCCGCCGCTGTTCTCGACGAGATTTGCGCCAGCTTGCAGTTCGCGTACACGCGCGCGTGGTTACACAACGACGTGACACCTCGCGCCGGCCTGCGATTCCCGGTCACTGCACTTGACCCATCATCCAACCTAGCGTCGCCCTTGCCCCGGCGTTGGGCCGTGGCCGAAAATCTAGGCAGGAAGAAACTGGGG
>JAYWHS010000189.1:0-5300 GCA_043777635.1 Kofleriaceae bacterium
GCCCGCCAAAGCGCCACTAACTCTGTCAGTTACAACGGGTGCCCAGCCCCTCGCGTTGGGCACAGCCTCAGCGATACCGAGCCGCGAACCAACACCGACGCCCGTAAGCGCCGAACAAGGGGCGCTGATCTGGCGCGGTTCGCCAGCGGCGGTAACCATTATCATGGACAACCAGTCACTCGACGCTGACACAACCGGCCGTTTTCGTATCGTGCTCGACGGCAAGCGTCGGGTAGCGAGTATCTCGGCCGCGGGCTACCAGACCAAGACCGCCGAAATCACATGTGAGCGTAGCCAGGAACTTAACCTGCAACTTGCACGATTGACGGCCCGGCCAATACCCGCCACCCGACCTGAAAAAATCATTGTGAAGCCGGCTTCCACAGGACTCACCACCGCAAACGGCTCACCCGTCGAGACTGGTATCTAACGATGCAAGTGACTTCCTCATGATGCAACTAAGACTCGTCATTCTGTCGTCGGTATTCTGCGGTGCCGCGCTGTGTGCGGCGACCGTGGTCGAAAGCTTTGGTGACACGCCCACTAACACCCCGCAGCAAACCCCGGCCGTCGCGCCAGCAGTAGCACCGACCGCGGCGCCGCTACCTGCGGTCACGATTCGCGATGAAAAAACCTTGCTTGCTGAACTTGTCCAGATCAATGACGATCAAGTAGTGCGCGCTAGCGACGACAAAGCCCGGCCACGCGCCGTGGCACTTATGACCGAGGGCGTTGCGCAACTTGCTGCCAAAAACTTCGACCAAGCGTTGGCCAATTTCCTCGAAGCGTATTCGACGTTTCCATCACCGCGCATTCTACTCAATATTGGCTCGACGTTGCGTGACATGGGGCGTCTTGCTGATGCAGCAAATACCTACCAGCGTTACCTTGTGGATCCGGGCAGTGGGATGACGCGGGCCTCCGAAGTAAAGGTGCTACTCGACGAGCTCGATGCCACGCTTACCATTTTGGTGCTGCGTGTGGCACCCGCACAATCCGAACTATCGATCGATGGCGGCCCGTTTATCACGGTTGAGTCAACCTTCATGACCCGCGTGCGCCAGGGGCTACACGTTATTCGGCTGCGCAAAACCGGCCGGACCGAGGCCGAAGTCACGCTCAACGGCTTTCCAGGTGAACGCAAAAACCTGGATCTTGAAGTGCCAGCACCGCGCGCGCTCGAAGCGCCGCAAGCGCAGGTGGTTGTGCAGTCGAGTGCGCCGGCACCATTAGAACCAACCGGTAGCACGACCATTTTGCTGCTCGGCGGGCGCAAACGCTCCACCGTCAATGGTTGGCTGGTGAGCGGCACCGGTTACCAAGCCGAGCCTGGCGAGCGCAGTTATAGTCGGCGAGTGCGCAAAGGCTATGGCGGTGCTGTGGTCGCGGCCATCGTGCCACCCGATCCATTTCCAGATCAAACCGTAACAATACTTGAAAAGGGCCCAGACCCAATCACTGCCGGCATCAGCGTGCAAACTCGCTTGGACTTTATCAATCGAGGGGCCGCCGCCGCGTTAGGTGTCGCCTATCCGCTCGGGCGTCATCTCGAGCTCGATGGCAACGTGTTGCTCAGCAATTTCTACGGTGGGTATGTTGGTGCACGCTATCGGCTTTTGACCGAACAAATTCGCCCATTTGTCGCGGTTGGCATCCCTACATTTTACGCTGACAAGTTGCGCATCGGTGGCCACGTCAGTGGCGGCGTCGAATTCGCCATCAATAGCCATTTTAGCGCACTGGGCTCTGTGTGTTACGAACACTTTTTTAATGCTGACGCCACCGTACTGGGCAACTACTTCCTCCCCGTGCTCGGAGTGATAGGACGCTTATGAAAACCACTACACGCCGAATCCTTGCGTCTTGCATGGTCGTTGCCAGCGCAACCATAACTGCCGCGAGTTGGGCGCTCACGATTGATTCGCCCAATCAAGTGGCGGTGGTGTCCGCTAACAACGTTGCGGGGCTGGAGTTCCAACCGCTTGCCATCGGACTTATCACCTCGGTGCAAGCAGGTAGCAACTGTGACCCGTCAATCGCAGGAACATTGCGCAACAACATGCTGACCGTCACCGGCAGTGGCTGGCCTAGCGGCCTGCATCAATGTGTCTACAATCTAGTGGGTAGCAGTAGGAGCACTGCAATTTCCGCGTCGTTCTTGGTCGATGGCAATGACAATCTAACTGCCTCCGTGGCCACCATCGATCTGCCACCTACCGCAGTCGGCACGCCATCGCAACCTCGACCTATTACCATGCGTTATGCGGGTACCAGCCCGCTGGCAAACGTTACGCTGGGATTTGAAAACGCCACCGGGATTTTCAACTACGGCAGTCCCTGCGTCGGAGCGTTGTGCCAGCACACGTTTGCGTCGGCAATTTTACCGTCGGGTACATTCGAAGCAAGTGTGTTTTGCGTGCCGCGCCAACCGGGTGCAGTTTCAACGCAGGTGTTGATCGGTGGATCGCCACTTGCGAACCTCAACCCAACAGCTGTCAACGTTGTGTGCCATGGGTTGAGCACCGGCACAGCCACCGGCGCGGGTGCTGGCACTGGTACCGCACCCCCGATAGATTCGCTGTTTGTCACCGCAATGCCCAATCCCCTCGACATTGCCGGGCCATTGGGGAGCACCAGCACCGGCATCCTGACCCTCACTCCTACAGGGATGGGCTCCGGCACGCTCACGTTACTGATTATGGATGACAATTCTATATCGTTCGCCAATGGTGCGCGCTCGACTATGGTGACGGTCAGGGAAGGCAGCGCGACTACAGTGGCGGTGTCTTGTAGTCCAACACTCACGGATCGACAAACAACGACGATTTCAGCGCTCAGTGTCGCGATGCTAGCGCCGGTAACCGTTCAACTTAGTGAAACGGTCGCGGTCTCCTGTACCGGCATTGCACGCTTTCAGCTATTCAGCTCGCCGGTGGAACTTGATTTTGGCCAAATTCGCGTCGGCACCAGCAAGAGTCTGAGTACCCAAGTGAAGTGGGCCGGTAGTGGCACCTCGATGGACATTTTGTTGGATGCTGTACCAAAGGTGACCGCCCCGGATGCAGTTACCAATTTCAGCTCGGCCAGCGAAACTCCGCTTATGACGCCGCAAGATTATAACGTCACGCTGACCGCCGACATCGAACGGGATGCCTACACCAACACATTCACCGTCGCGGCACCCGGCGGTACGCCCAGCGTGGCCATCCCGATCAAAGCGGAATTTGTGACAGCCAGCGTCGATGTGCCAAGCGAAGTTGATCTGGGCGTGGTTTGTCAAAATGACCTCACGGGTCGAGAAGTCACCCTGCTTGCCAACGGCACTGGGCGGCTTACCTTGAATGCCCCGCGCTTGGACAATGCTACCGACTTTGCCATGACGGTAGTTACACCTACGGCCTATCCAATCCTGCTCGAAGCGACAGAAACAGCCACGCTGCAAATTACGCCACGTGCCAGCGTCGTGACCCACGATGCCACGGCAAAGATAGAATGGCCGACCGATGTCGACAAGCTCAACGGTACCAACACCCGAATTGCCACCACCAACATCTCGATGAACTACCGAGTTGACGGCGGTGGCGCCGGCCCTCGACGCGTGGTGTTTGCTGACACTAGCCTAAATCAAAGTAGCGAGCCGGCGACGGTTACAGTTGCGAATTGTGACGCCGCGCCGCTCGAAGTACGGCGCATCGAAATCGCAGGCGATTTCTTGATCGACTCCATTACGCCGTTCACCCTGCCCAAGGGACAACGGCAAACTTTTGCAGTCCGGTTTGCGCCGGGTTCCAGCGGTCGCCTAACCGGGCAGCTCCGCTTTGTAACTGACAATGAAACGTACGTGGTGGCCCTGGAAGGCAACAACCCGGATACTGCCGAGGCCGTCAGCTTGTACGCCTGCACCTGCACTGGTGGCAGCGCCGGCCAGGCCGCGCCGCTCAGCCTAGTCTTCATGTGGATCGTAGTCGGTAGCCGCCGCCGCGCTCGCCGTAGGTAGCGGTAAAAAACGATTAGTGCCCGCTGCCGCTGCGAATCTTTTTTAGCTCGCCAAAGAACAATTCGATTTCTTCGGCCTTGCTGTAAAAGTGCGGTGCGATGCGGATTCCAACGCCGGGGCGATGGTCGCAATAGAACTTTCGTCGATTCAGCTCGCGGCACACGTCGCCTGCGCCAGTAAAATCAAAGACCACTGACCCGCCACGCTGAAATTCTGGTCGCGGACTGTTGAGGGTAAAGCCAAGCTCATCGACCCATGCAATCGCTTTCGCGGTCAGCGCTAGGCTTTTTTCACGAATCGCACGCACGCCGATTTCACCGACGATGGAATGGCCGGCCCGCGATTGATACAAAGCAGCGATGGCTGGCGTCCCGCCGATGTAGCGCCAAATATTGTCGGCGTAGGTCTGCTCCGGCATGGTGAACGCAAAGGGCGCGGTATTGCCAAACCAGCCGGTGATACGTGGCGCGTACTGCGGAATTACATCGGGCCGCACGTACAACCAAGCGGCGCCGGGCCCACCACAGAGATATTTCACGGATCCACCGCATGCAAACGACACACCGAGATCGACGACGTCGAGTGGAATGATCCCAACCGATTGATAACAATCTAAAATAATGTGGGCACCCACCGACTTGGCCTTTTCACAAATCTTTTTGGCGTCTTGGATGTACGCCGACGAAAAGATGACGTGCGACATCGGTACTGCAACCGTGTGCTCATCAATGGCGTCAATCATGGCTTGGGTGTCGATGGTGGTGCCGTCAGCACTTGGAACGATAACGCATTTGGCGCCGCGCCGTTGCTCGGCTTGCCAGACGTACGACACGGTTGGGAACATCAGCGATTCGTAGACGATTTTGTTGCGAGCTTCGGTGTACTCAAAACACGAGGCCAGGACCGCCATAATCGACGACACATTTTGATGCATGATCACCGTGCCGGCCGGAGCCGAGATGATCTTGGCGATGCGCTCCGATGCCCGATCCACTTCAGGCAACCAATCACTCCACGCGGTAATCGATTTGGTTCGCCACAATTCCATGAACTCGCCCATGTCATCAAACGCCTGCGCTGGCACGCAGCCGAGCGAATGCGAGATCAGATGCACGCAGTCGTTAAGCGAAGGGAACTTATCGCGCCACACCAAAAGAGAATCAGCCGGCATTGTCATGCTGTTACTATGCCGCTGCCCGTCGAGCCTGCCAAGGCGTCCGTGTTGTTTGTAGCGCGCCTGCACGCACTGCGGCGCCCGGACATCGAACCAACGAGCCCTCGCACGCAGCGTTGACGGTGCCAC
>JAYWHS010000190.1:0-19900 GCA_043777635.1 Kofleriaceae bacterium
TCGGACTTTCGGACTTTCGGACTTTCGGACTTTCGGACTTTCGGACTTTCGGACTTTCGGACTTTCGGACTTTCGGACTTTCGGACTTTCGGACCAATGGCTCGACGGTAGGATGGGCGTTCTTCGGATAATGAAGGCGGGGCACGGAAGCGGCGGGCACCGGCCACCCACAAGATGGCAGGTGACTGTGAGCGAACATCTCGAGTGCCCGGTTCGAAGGACCCAACGTGGTTCATTCCGGGCCTCCGCGACGAGCGCAAATCAACTGGCTCGGGTGGCGCGAGAGCTGAGAGTGAACGGTCACACTGCCATCGCAGGGGGTAGGTGCCTCGACGCTGGCTTCATGCCACCACCAAGTTCGCGCATCACCAGATCATCGTTCCGCCTACGCGCCTCCAGATCAAACATCAGTTTTCCCACGCCACGCAAACCGCAACACGAAACCAAAGCATTGCGCTTGATGATCACCGCCGCCACGCCGCCGCTCAGCCGTACAGCGTAACCGTTACCACACTGTCACCGAATGCAGTTTGACAGCGACGACACTGCATGCGGAAGCAGTAACGTGAAATGCCTGTTGTCTGTGCTCACCGTCTCGCTTGTCGCGCTGCTGCAAGCATGCGCCGACCCTGCCGCCGGCCCAAAAGATGCCACCACCAGCATCGACGGCCCAGCGACAACCGATAGCAGGCTCGATGCTCGGCCAGATGCGCCTGCGACCTGCCCGACCGCACCGGTCGCCAGCACGCTAACGTCGCTTACCAACTTTGGCGCCAACCCTGGCAATCTGACCGCTGCGGTCTACGTGCCAACCATTAAACCGCCCCACCCAGCGTTGGTCATTGCGTTGCATGGTTGTTCACAAACCGGTGCGGCCTACGCCAAAACCGGCTGGAATCAACTCGCCGATCACAACGGTTTTATTGTGGCCTATCCGCAGACCACGGCAAATAACGCCTGTTTCAACTGGTTTTCAACCAGCGAACAAACCCGTACTGGCAATGAAGTCACCTCGATCGTTTCCATCGTCAACACGTTAAAGCAAACCTACAGCGTCGATCCCGCGCGTATCTATGTCACCGGCCTTTCCGCCGGCGGCGCCATGACCACGCTGCTGCTGGCTACCCACCCCGAAATATTCGTCGCTGGTGCGGCCATGGCGGGCCTGCCGTTTCGCTGTGCCGGCAATGCCAGCGAAGGCTTATCATGCATGTCCGCGTCGCCGACCAAAACCCCAGCGCAATGGGGCGACCTGGTGCGTACTGCAGCGGGTGCCAACCTGACCCGCGCGCCGCGGTTGAGCATTTGGCATGGCAGCAGCGATGGCACCGTCAACAACAGCAATGCGCTTGCAATGGTCGCGCAATTCACCAACGTCAATGCCATCGACGCAACCGCCGATGCCACCACTACTCTCGGTGCGGCAACACACCGCGAATACCGCAACGCCGCAGGCGTCACGTTGGTCGATTATTGGAGCGTTGCGGGCATGAATCACGGCGTCGCGCTTGACCCACGCAATGGCTGCGGCACGGCGGGGCCGTTTCTACTCGACCAGGGCCTGTGTTCCAGCCGTGCTGCGGCCGATTTTTTTGGCGTTGCGGCCTGCTCACCACCGTAGCTGGTCACCGACTATGCCCGGCATGCGGTTTTCGCAGTAGACTACGCCCTGAAACATGACCAACATCGTCGCGATACTCGAACGCGAACTCGGTGCCGCGCAGTTGATTGGCCCTGGCAACGAAAAGCTTGAAGACTACGGCCGCGATGAATCGCCGTTTCCGCACTACTACCCGCCAGAGTGCGCGGTGTTATGCGAAACCACCGAGCAGGTTGCCGCGGTCTTGCGCATTTGCGCGGAGCGCCAGGTTGTAGTTACCCCGCGTGGTGCAGGCAGCGGCATGGTTGGCGGCGCACTGCCGATTGCCGGTGGTGTGGTTTTGTCGACAGAGCGCATGAAACGTGTGATCGAAATCAATCCCGATGATCTGCTTGCGGTCGTCGAGCCCGGCGTGGTGACCGGCGATTTGGCCGTGGCGGCGGAAGCCGCGGGCATGTTTTACCCGCCCGATCCGGCCTCGCTTGATTGGTGTTCAATCGGTGGTAACGCTGCAACCAACGCAGGTGGCTTGCGCGCCTTTAAATACGGCGTCACTCGCGAGTACATCCTAGGCCTCGAAGTTGCGCTGATGGGAGGCGAGTGCTTGCGCATCGGCCGCCGCACCGCCAAAGGCGTCACGGGTTATGATTTAGTCGCTGGCTTCGTCGGTTCGGAAGGCACCTTTGGTGTGATCACCGAACTCACCGTTAAACTTTTACCCAAGCCGCCGGCGGCATCAACCATATTAGCCGTTTTCAAAGACGCACTCGGAGCTGGGGCTTGTATCAGCACCCTGTTGCGCGAAGGCGTGCGCCCAGCCATTTTAGAAATCGCAGATCGCGCCTCCATCGATTACGTACGGCCCAAAAGCCGCTACCGATTCCCCGCTGATGCCGGCGCTATTGTGTTGATTGAACTCGACGGCGATGCCGAAACCGTGACCCGGCAAATGGAACAAATCGGCCTGCGCTGCGACGAGCTGGGGGCCATCGATGTGCTGATCGCCGCCGACCCAGCCGAGCGCCGAGCATTGTGGGAGGCGCGGCGGCTTATTTCGCCATCGCTCAAAGAAAATAATCGCACCAAAGTCAACGAAGACATTTGCGTGCCACGCGGCAAACTGGTCGAGATGCTGGCACGGGTCGATCGCGTCGCTGCGGAAACCGGTATCGAAATCGCGGTATTCGGCCACGCTGGCGACGGTAATTTGCACGTCAATCTCTTGTCGAACGACGATCCCAACAACCCCGCTAACAAGCAGCGCATGATGGCCGCAGCGCACCAAGTTTTTACACACACGATGGAACTGCGTGGCACCTTGTCGGGCGAACACGGCATTGGCCTGAGCAAGCGTGACTTTATGCCGATGGAACAAAGCGAGCGCGTCCTGGAATGGCAGCGCCGCTGGAAACGCATGTGGGATCCTGCGGAATTACTCAATCCCGGCAAAGTGCTGCCAGCTGCCACCAAGCGCTGCAGCGAATGAACGCGCTGGGACCTAACGCCACAGCGCGGCTGCAACAGCGCGCCGTCGACGCTGAACAGCGCGCAACTGCGTGGCTGCAACTCGACGACGCGAATGCCACCCGCCAGCTGTGGTCTGACGCCAGCACCGCAGCGGCGGTGCTTTATGGCATGTGCGACGACGATGCGCCGGTTGCGACACGCCTCGCACAAATCGCACCAGATGTCGTGCGCCTCGCGGCCGTGCTCCCTGCGATGGTCGAACATGACTGTCCGCTTGCTGACGCTGCATCACGGCCGTTGTTTGATCATTCGGTACACCGGGCACTGATGATCTGGCTCGGTGCCCTTGAAGTCGCGCAGCGCACGCAATTCGCAGCGTTATCCAACGAGCAATGGCAAAACCTGCAAGCTCGTTGGGCTCGCATCGTTGCAGCTGGGCTTGCAGGAACTGTTCGGTTCGCCTTGGTTCACCTTGATTGTAGTAAAGGCGGTGACGTGCCGGCTGACATCGATACGTCCGTGCATAACATCGCCAGCGCCAGGTTGGTTGAACGCCGCTGGGCTGCGCCGTCGCACACGGCGCTAGGGCTGGTGCAACCTGTAGCCTTGGCACTCATCACCAATCACGGCTTGGTTGGCCAAACCATTCGCGGCGAAACTCCGATGCCGATGCTGCACAACCTGCGCATCAGGTTAGCCGAGGCGGCTACGGCGGCAGCCCTGCCGGTGCAGATCGTCGTCGATGCCCTTGCTGTGATCAATATTTGTGACACGGCTGCGGTTCGCCAGGATTTGATGACGCACGAATTGTTCGAACAATTTGAAAGCTTGCACGCAGCGCTGCGAGACGATCACCGGCCGGCGGCATCGCCACTTTTATTGCAGCGACTCCAAGCCTTGCGCGCCGGGCGCACCAGCCACGGCGAATCGCTCGCTGACATTGCACAAAGTTGCCAGCCCTTACTCGAAGCCGACGCCACCGCGACCACGACGTTCACCGATGCGTTTGCGCAATGTCAACTTTGGTATTGCGAAGCAGCGTTAGCCGCCCTGTCCCCGGCCGCGCATCTGACAATCCTGATTGCCGCAGTTGGCGCTGCGCACGCCGCAGGTATCAACACTACGCGCCAGTGGCACGTCAACTTCGCGCGCTTGGTAGCACCTTTGAACGGCACCAGTCCACGCACGCGCTACCGTCTACGATTGCTCGAAACGTCATTGGCGCGCTGCGCGTTGCGAGACGCGTTGCACAGCACCGCATCGCTAGCTCCGCTGGGGGCGTTGTCAGGCACCATCGGTGGCGAACAAGCACTATGGTTTGATCTCGACGACGGCGAAGAAGGTGGCGCGCTGCTCACGCTGCTTGCAATTTACGAGCGCAAATCGTCGACAGCATTTCACACCACGCTCAAAGCGTTGTGCGATCTATACGGTTTACGTAAAGACCAATTCGATCGCGTCGCCAACGAAGCTAATTATCTGGCAACGATGAACGCCGCACGCACCGACAAAGAACGCATGCTCGATTGGGTCAAGCCCGGCACCATTGTTGAAGTGGGCCCGGGTGGAGGTATCGTACTCGACCTGTTGGAAGCGCGGCTTCCGACCAGCGACGTAGTGGGCCTCGATATTTCGAGTGAAGTTATTGCGGCGCTCACTGCGCGTAAAATTCGTGAGCACAAGCGATGGTCGCTGATCGCTGGCGATGCATTCGCACTGCCAACACTGGTGACGCCGGGCGCTGTTGACACCGTGATCTATTGCAGCATTTTGCACGAAATCTACAGTTACATTGAACGCCCCGGCGACACCGACCCGACGGTGCGACGTTTCCGATTGGAATCAGTGCGCGACCTGCTGCGTGCAACCTGGGCCACCCTTTGCGTCGGCGGGCGTATCGTAATTCGCGATGGTGTGATGCCGACGCCGGGTATTCGGCGCATCCGCTTCATCGCCGCTGATGCCCGCAATTTTTTCGATCAGTTCGTTGCCCAATTCGAAGGTCGGCCTATCAAGTTCACCGAATGCGACGGCGCATTGGTCGAACTCACCACCAGCGACGCCATGGAATTCTTGTACACCTACACTTGGGGACCAGCCAGCTTTCCGTACGAAGTGCGCGAACAATACGGCGTGTTGCCGTATGACGCCTACGTCGACGCCATCGTCGACTGGCTCGGCGGTCCATCCCAGGCCCGTGTCGTCGAGCTTCCGCTGCTGCACCGTAGTTATTTACAACCTGGGTATCAACTCGGGTTGGCCGGCAAAATCGAATTGCTCGACGGTGAAGGCACGCCTGTGGCCCTGCCCGATTCCAACTGCCTCATTGTGATCGAAAAACGATAACCAGTTCGGCCACTACTCGTCGGCGAACGTTTGCGCCAACGTTTCGAGCACGCTTTGATCTTCAAGCGTGGTGGTATCGCCGTGGGCTTTGGAACCTGACGCCACCTCGCGCAACAAGCGCCGCATAATTTTACCCGAACGAGTTTTCGGCAACGCTTCAGCGAAGCGAACTTCCTCGGGCCGAGCCAAGGCCCCGATTTGCTCAACAACGTGTTGGCGCAACACTTTAGCTAACGCATCGTCGGCATGGATGCCTTTTTTGGGCGTCACAAACGCCACGATGGCCTGGCCTTTGAGGTCATCCGGGCGGCCAACCACGGCGGCTTCAGCAACGCTGGGATGCGACACCAGGGCACTTTCGATTTCCATCGTCGACAACCGGTGACCGGCAACGTTGATGACATCGTCGACGCGCCCCATCACCCAGATGTAACCATCGGCATCACGTCGCGCGCCGTCGCCGGCAAAGTACAAACCTGGAATTTCACTAAAATACGCCTTTTCAAAGCGTTCGTGGTCGCCCCAAATCGTACGTAACATCGACGGCCATGGGCGTTTGATCACCAGAAAGCCGCCTTCATTGTCGGCGCACCGAGCGCCATCTTTTTTTACGACATCAACGATCATGCCCGGTAATGGCAGCGTCGCCGAACCTGGTTTCGTCGGCGTTGCGCCCGGCAACGGCGAAATCATGATGGCACCGGTTTCGGTCTGCCACCAGGTGTCCACTACTGGGCACCGATTACCGCCGATTTTTTCGCGATACCACATCCACGCTTCTGGATTAATTGGCTCGCCCACCGACCCCAACAACCGCAGCGACGACAAATCGTGTTTGGCTGGTAACTCATCGCCCCACCGCATAAACGCGCGAATCGCAGTTGGTGCGGTGTAGAAAATCGTCACCCGCCAGCGTTCGATCATTTGCCAAAAACGATCCGGCTCGGGATGATTCGGCGCGCCTTCATACAGCAATACGGTGGCACCGTTAGCCAACGGTCCGTAAGTGACATACGAGTGGCCAGTCACCCAACCAATATCCGCAGTACACCAAAATATATCTTCTTCGCGCAAATCAAACACCAGCCGCGCCGATTGCATGGCATTGACCAGATAGCCACCGGTGGTGTGCAAGATGCCCTTGGGCTTGCCGGTGGTGCCGCTGGTGTACAGCGAAAACAATGGGTGCTCAGCATCAAATGCTTGCGCCACATGTTTTGCACTCGCGCGATCAACTACATCGTGCCACCAATGGTCGCGACCTTGGGTCCACGCAACTGGCTGGGCCGTACGTTTAACCACGATAACCTGCTGCACCGACGTATCGTGCACCGCGCGATCGACGTTGTCTTTAAGCGCGATTGCTTGGCCGCGCCGCCAACCGCCGTCGGCGGTGATGACAACTTTGGCGTTGGCATCATTGAGGCGATCGTGCAGGGCTTCGGCCGCAAACCCGCCAAATACCACCGTGTGTGGCGCACCGAGTCGCGCGCACGCCAACATCGCCACCACCGCTTCGGGAATCATCGGCATGTAGATCGCGACAAAATCGCCGGCGACTACGCCGAGCGCCGTAAGCGCATTGGCGGCTTTGCAGACTTCGCGATGCAATTCAGCATAGGTCAAAATCCGGGTATCGCCTGGTTCGCCTTCAAACAAGATGGCCGCTTTGTTGCGCCGCCATCCACCCAGGTGCCTATCAACACAGTTCACCGCAGCATTGGTTTTACCGCCGACGAACCATTTCGCATTCCAACTCGGCGCATCCGGTTGCCAATCCACAACTTTGTCCCAACCTCGGGCCCACCACAGTTCGCCTGCGACTTCACTCCAGTAGCCGTCGGGATCACGTTCGGCCCGTTCACACATGGTGTGATACGCCGCCATCGAGCCAACTCGTGCATGATGATCATGAGCTGGCGGAAACGTCCGGTTTTCGGACAACACCGAAGTAATCGGCCCGCCGCTCGCAGCACCACCACCGTGGCCGCTCATGCCGCAACCATCGCAATGCAGTCGATTTCGACCCGCACATCGCGGGGCAGCCGCGCGGCTTGCACAGTGGCGCGGGCTGGTGGATTCACCTTAAAATGTTCGCCGTACACTGCGTTGACCGCAGCAAAATCGCCCATATCAGCGAGGAAAATCGTGGTCTTAACCACATCGCCAAAGCTGGCACCCGCAGCCGTTAACACGGCGGCCAAATTGTCCATGACGCGTCGGGTTTGCACTGAAATATCACCGACGACCAGCTCGCCGGTGGCTGGATCCAAAGGTATTTGCCCGGAACAAAACACCATGGTTTGCGGGCCCATCGGCACTGCAATGGCTTGCGAATACGGACCGATGGCAGCAGGCGCCGCCGGTGTGCTGATAACGATTTGGTTGGCCATGTCGCGTTGGTAACACGCCGTCGCACCCGATGCACCCGGCTGCGCTGCCGACGCAATGACGCGGCCACACACCGTAGGCGCTCGCGTCCATGAGTTGCAAAAACCAGCCAACGTACCAAGTGTCCGAACTCAGGCTCATCGCTGCTGTTGCGTAACTAATGCTGTGGGCGCTGTAGGGATTGAACCTACGACTTGTACCGTGTGAAGGTACCACTCTGCCGCTGAGTTAAGCGCCCGGCTTGAGCCGTACGTTTACTTCCATTTGCGCCACATTGTCAACGCCTGCGAGGCTTCTGCGCTGGGGATTTTCGATTCAGGTCGGACGCCAATCGACCAACTGTTCTTCGTCTACGTTGTCGTCACTTTCCACCGTCCCCTGCGCGGGGTCATCGAGTACTCGGGTCGCAGCTTCCGATGCAAAGTCACCGAAATTTTCCAGTTCGGTCTGGCCCCGGCGCGCGGGTGGGGTAAAGGGTTGCGGCACACGTCCGGCCGGCGCAATGTTTACCGGTGCCGCAGATTGTGGTTTTCGTGTACTAGCGCCTGGCCGAGTCGACAGACTGGCCCGCGAAGCAACGCGTGCCGAACTCCGACCACCGCTGCTCGCTGCCTCCTCGGTTGGCAACAACGCGTCGTCAATCGCATCGCCCAACGAAGCCGCCAAGCTGCTGATGTCATCATCTGCCGGCGCAGCGGCCATTTCAGACGCGACAGCGGCAGGCGCGATTAACTCATGGCTCGGCGCTGGCGGGATCGTGGCGCGTGAGCCTGAGCGCCCCAATGATGGTGCGGGCGGCGGGGCCACGAGATGTTTACCGAGCGCGCGGTGGGCGATTTCGGTCAAACACGCGAACACAATGTCAGACGGAACATGTTCGCAGATATTGGCAATACCGACGGTGTCGAGCACCAACGCGCTGTCGACGCGCGCCGCACCAAGGCTCGCGGTAAACAAGCGAGCCCACAACGGGCGCGGCAAATGTTCAGCGAGTTGTTCCGGCGTAGTGTGCCGCATGACATCGTCGGGCGTGGCCAGGCCAACGCCTAGCCCCGAACTCAACGCATCAACTAAAAAGCGCTTTGCCGACATGACTAGCCCCGCCCTGCTGTCGTGATACCGGCGCGCGCAGCCGATGCCCGAATCAGTTCCCACAGCACGTCATGCGGTAGATGTTTGGCCATCAGCACCGGGGTCACGGTTTCAAGCACGCGATCTGGCGTCATCGAACCAGCGGAAAGCGAGGCTGCGAGAATCTTGCTCAGCAACTCGGCAGGCAAATGGCTGGCCAAGACCTCCGGGGTGGCGTGGGCCAAGATATCGGCGGGCGCAAAAATATTATGTTCGAGCCCCGATTCAACCATCCGGGCAAACCAAGCTTGTCGCGATTCGCTACTCATATATTTCTCCTAGCCACCGAAGCGGCGTGGTTACGGTAACACACCCGGTCGCGGGCGTGAGCCGCGGTCGCATTTACTCACCGAGCCAAGGTATGCTGCCATCACCGATACGCCATGAAGACCTCGCGCCAACATCGGCAAATCATATTTCGTTGTGTAGTAACCGCAGCCGTGGTTATCGGCATCGTGCTTTTGGCGCGCACGCTCGACGGCGATCAACTCATGGCTGCGCTCACCAAGGCCGCGCCACTACCGCTCCTTGCAGGTGCCGCGCTCAGTTTTGCAATTCTCACGACCAAAGGTTTGGCGTGGCAACAACTGCTGGCACCGGCATACACCCCGCCCCGGCGCGCGGTGGTTCGCATCACCCTGTTGGCCTATGCGGTGTCATCGCTGGTGCCTTTGCGCGGCGGCGAGGTACTGCGCGTGTTGTTGTTACAACGTGACCATGGTGTGCCACCCGGCCATGCAGCCATCGTTGCAACCGTCGAAAAACTGCTCGATGTCGTGGCCATTTTATTGCTGGTGTCACCGTTGCTTTGGTTGAGTCCAAATTTACCGACGTCCATCGGCTGGATTTCGTTAGTCGCTGGACTCGCAGCTGTGTTGGTCCTCGCTGGCTTGGTCCGTTGGGTGCAGCGCAGCGCCACGCCGCTTACCTCAGCACACCTGTTCAAAGCGTTTGGCATTCTAGCTGTCGGATGGCTTTGCGAATGCGCAGCCATCGCCTGCGTTATGCAGGCCACTTGCGTTGCAGTCACTCCAGCCTCCGTATTGTTAGCATTATTGGGTATCAACTTTGCGGTTGCCTTGCCGTCGACACCCGGTCAAGTCGGTGCCTTGCAGCTCGGTGCCGTGGGTGCCTTGCGGCTCGCAGGCGTGCCGAGCGAGGCAGCGTTAGGATTCGCAGTGCTCTATCAAGCGGTCCAGTTGTTGCCCATTTTAGTGCTGGGCTTGTTATTGGATCACCGCTTGATGTTCGGAAATTGGCCACTGCCAACCCTTGGTCACAGTCGAGATCAGGTGCAATTGTAAGAACCTACGCGTCGCGCTTGCTTCTTGGTCACTTGTCATCCACGGTGCTTCGATGAGCGAACCAACCGGCAAAGTGTCCTCTGGGACATTGTTATACCGTCGAGTTGGCGATGACCTTGAAGTGCTCTTGGTACATCCGGCAGGGAATTACAATCGGCGTTCGCCGTGGGGCATACCCAAAGGGCAACCCAACCCTGACGAAACCATGGAAATCACCGCGCGGCGCGAAACGTTCGAAGAAACCGGATTGACCACGGGCGAACTGCTTGATGTCGGTTTTATTGACTACACTCGCTCGCAAAAACGCGTCTACTGCTTCGTTGGCAGTGCCCCACTCGACCAAACCGCGCGCTGCGCCTCATGGGAAGTCGACAAAGTCGAGTTTATCGAGATCACTCGGGCCCGCCGCATCATTCACCCAGATCAGGCGCCCCTGCTTGATCGACTATTGCGACACCTCCAAGACATCAAAAAAGACGTAGCGTAAACAGCTACTTAGGCTACGGATCGTTTCGCCTACCCATTCGGGCTGCTTGCGACATTTTGCATCGTGAACACGTTACCTGCCTGAAGCGCGGTCGTAATGAGTTCGCTCGGAATAACTCGCGGTCAGCTCAAGTTGTTGCTTTACGTTGCAACGAATAAGCAGCGGCGAGCGTCGAAGTAACCATGGAGTCTAGTATGCCGAATACAGAACGCAAGCAACCTCGCAAAGCATCTGCTGCTGCACGTGTTTCACGCGGTCCACAAGATTCGCGAAAAACCTCTGGCGCAGCTGCCAACCCGGCACGCAAAACCTCGAAACGTAGTGCCGCGCGCGACAGTGCGGCCGAAGTCAAGCCGGCACTTCGTGATGCTGGCAAACCCGCGGTTGCAGCACCAGCGATCGACGACCAACTCTCAACCTATTTCCGGCATCTCGGCGAGCATGATTTGCTCACCGCCGATGATGAACGGCGACTGTCGCTGGCTATTGAAACCGCCGAGTTCTCGACCTGGGAACAATTGTTGAGCCATATCGACATTGTTGCCCACGTCTTAGATTTTATTGAACCCAATATAAAGACCGCTGCCGCTGCGCCGGACGCAGGCTCGGTGGATGCGCCTTTGGCTACACTGCCTAAGCTGCGTCGGCTCGTGGCCCAAAGCCTTGCCGACAAAGCGCTGCGCACCGACGCGCGTCACGTGAAGAAGATTGCCATTGCTGTGCGCGAGGCCGCCGAGCAACTACGCGGCGTCGATCTTGATCGTGAACACATCGACGCGGTAATGCGTGAAGTTGATCGTCTGCACACCGCAGCGCGCGCTGGCGACGTGGCGTTTTGGTCCAAAGCCAATGCGACGAAAGCTGTCGCTAGCCTGCAAGCCGTGCGGCAAATCTACCGTACCGCGAGCCAGTTGCGAGGTGACTTTGTCCGCGCTAACCTGCGTTTGGTAGTGACCATGGCCCGGCGTTACGACCGTGGTCAGATGCCTTTGGCCGACCTAATTCAAGAAGGCAACTTGGGGCTGATGCACTCCGTTGGTCGCTTTGATCATCGCCGCGGTCTGCGTTTTTCAACATATGCATGCTGGTGGATTCGCCATGCCATTGGCCGGGCCCTAGCCGACAAAGCGCGGGCCGTACGGATTCCAGTGCACATGCTCGAAGCCCAACAGCAACTTGAAAAAGTGCGCCGCGAACTAACCCGCGAATTGGGTCGGCCGCCAGCGCCACACGAGCTTGCCAAAGCGGCGCGGGTGCCTATCAGCAAGCTCGATCAAATGCATCAGTACGTGATGGGTCAAGCCATCTCGCTCGATAAGCCGGTGCATGGCGACGACGAGCGCACCTTGGGCGACACCATGGCCGACCCCGACAGCGAGCACCACTCGCCGGAAGACAACATGACTAGCGACGCACTCAACGTGCAAGTCAAAGGCATGCTGCGCTTTTTGACGCCGATTGAAGCTGATGTGTTGACCAAACGTTTTGGTATCGGCGACGACGAAGAACGCACGTTCCGAGAAATCGGGGATGAGTACGCATTGTCCCGTGAACGCATCCGTCAGATCCAAAACAGCGCGCTCGATAAACTTAAGCGCGCGCTGGAACGCGAACATCGCGGCCACGTCGAACGCTAAGCGTTGTCGAGCACTACAATCCAGTGCGGCGCGCTACATGCTGAGTGAGCCTTTGCGGAAATCAGTTTTACGTAGGTGCACATTAATACAAACCGGCCGACCATTCGCTGCAATGCGTTTGGCTTCGGCCAAGGTCGTGTCAATCCGCGCTGGATCGTCAAGAACCATGCCGACACCGCCGTATCCTTCGGCCACTTTGTGGTAGTCGGTGCGCAGCAAGGTGGTCGCCAGGGGTGTGCCAAGCACGTCAACCTGCTCGCGTGCGATCTGGGCCCACGACGCATCGTTGCCAATGACCGCGATCGGGGCCACCCCGTGCCGAACAAAAGTATCAAATTCCGCTAAAGAATAAGCACTCGATCCATCACCCCACAACAGCCATACTTCGCGACCGGGCCGAACCAGCGCTGCACCGAGGGCGAAACCACCGCCAACACCCAGCGTGCCAAACACTCCCGGATCAAGCCATGACAGCGGTGCACGCGGCCGGACAATATAGCTCCCGGTAGCCACGAAATCGCCACCGTCGACGACCAGTGCGGCATCGTGCGCCATCGCCTCTTCGATACGCAAAAACAATTGCACCGGATCAACGAGCGGGCCGGTCGTAATAGCCTGACTCGCGATTTCTTGATCCCGCGCCAATTCGCGCCCGCGCAGCGCCGCAAACCACGGCGTTAGATCAGCGCGTTCGCGGCGACAGTCGGCCAAGCCGACTAAAAATTCGCCGGCGTGCATGTGTGCAGCAAGTTGCGGCTTGCGATTTTTACGCAGTTCGGACATCGACAGATTCGCAGCGATCACCGTGGCGTCTTTGTTGATGCCGCGGCCATAGCCCAATCGAAAATCAAACGGAAAGCCAGCGACGACGACGCAGTCGGCCTGTTGTAGCGCAGCACTGCGAGCGTGGCGAAATTGCAACTCATGAGCGCGGCCCAACAAGCCCCGCGCCATGCCGCCCAAAAATACCGGCAAGCCCAGCGACATCAACGCTCTTGCGAGTCGGCCTGGGTCGGTCATACCGACCAGCGCTTGACTACCAACAACGACAACTGGTTTTTGCGCGCTGGCTAGAGCGGCCGAAGCCAGCGCCACGATCGCGTCATGACCGCGCGATGGCAGGACGTCCGCCAACTCCGGCATCGAAATATCGGGCAAGCCCGGCGCATGAAACTGTTTGTACAAATGCGCTTTCACATAGTAGCCCAGCGCTTTAGCCGCCAAGCCTTTGGCTTGCCCAATGCCAACTTCTTTTTCATACCAACCGCGAACCACCGATTCGGGATACAGCAAATCCACCGGAACTTCGACGAAGACGGGCCCTGGAACTCCAGACCGCGCCACGGTGAGAGCGCGCTCGATGGTCGCAGCCAACGCAGGTACCGAGCGCACGCTTGTTGCCCATTTGGTGGCAGGTGCCATCAACGCGAGCTGATCAATATCCTGTAGTGAGCCCCGACCTTTCAGCAAGGTTGCCGTCGCGCCGCCCAAAATCAGCAGGGGCGTTTGCGCCATTTGCGCGTTCTTCACGGCGGTCAGTGTATTGGTAACACCGGGCCCTGCGGTCACCGCTGCAACACCAACAACACCCGTCATGCGCGCTACAGCGTCGGCAGCAAACACCGCATTGGCTTCATCGCGAACATCGATCACGGCAATGTTGCGGGCTTGCGCACCGGTCAAAATGGGCGAGATGTGGCCACCGCACAATGCAAACAAATGCCGCACACCGTGTTGCACTAACACTTCGGCGATTCGATCGCCGCCATGGGCTTCCTTCATACCCTTGTGTTTACCACTTCTGCTACGCTCAGGTCCGCGATGTCAAACTTGGTGTTGTACTCGATCCCGGCGTTTGTAGTGCTCATGCTGCTCGAAGTGCTGTGGGCCCAGAAATGGAGCGAACGAGCGAACGCTCGGAGCGGGGCACCGCATCATGACGTGCAAGGCTATGCAGCTAAAGACACCGCAGCAAGTCTGAGCATGGGCTTGGGCAACGTCATCATTTCGACCGGCAGCAAATTTTTGGCCATCCCTTTTTTGGCTTGGCTGTATCAATACCGTGTCTTCGATTTAGCAAACGTACCGTCGACGTGGCTGTTGTTGTTTTTCGCCGAGGATTATTGCTACTACTGGTTTCATCGCATGCATCATCAAGTGCGATTCTTGTGGGCCGCACACATCAATCACCATTCCAGCACGCGCTACAATTTATCCACCGCGCTGCGGCAATCATGGTTAACGCCACTGACCGGGCCAATTTTTTGGGCACCATTGCCATTACTCGGCTTTGCACCGTCGATGGTACTCACCGCGCAAGCATTCAGTCTGCTCTATCAGTTTTGGCTACACACCGAATCCATTCGAAGCCTTGGGCCCCTCGAATGGGTGCTCAACACGCCATCGCATCACCGCGTGCATCACGGCACCAATCTTGAGTATCTCGACAAAAATCATGCTGGCATATTGATCATTTGGGACCGCATGTTTGGCACCTTTGCCAAAGAACAAGCACCGGTTGTGTTCGGCATAACCACCAACATCAAAACCTACAATCCGCTGCGCATCGCATTCCATGAAGTTGCAGCTATTGGCCGTGCCGTCATGGCCGCCACCACATGGCGTGCACGACTCGGTTATGTGATTGCACCACCAGGTTGGAGCCCGGACGGATCAACCCAGACCGCAGCACAACAACAGGCGGCAGCCGCGTTGAACCCATCGTTGGCTGGAAAATGATCCCGTTGGCTCATGACTCACTGCATCAACATGCAACTTGTGGTCATCAACGCCGCAGATTTTGGACGGCAGGTCTGGGGTTTCAAGATACCTTTTGGGTACTTATCCCTGGGACTGTAGTCCCCACATGGGGCAATTGCCCTCAGGTGCAATGTAGGGCAATGTCGTCATACCTAAAAGATATCAGGTACTTAGATTGTGCAACCTGGCGATCCCTTTCGGCACGATGGTTGCTGTACAGTAAAAACACATGACGTTAATAAACCCAGCAGGTACGGCGCCAAAGCCATCGCGGCGGGCCATGTTTGACACCTTGCTTCGCCACCTAGGGATGGTCCGGTTAACCGCGACATCCATGAGCGCGTTGGTTGCCATTGGCGCAATCAGCTCGTTGAGTGGCTGCCTCGGTGAAGTTGTGACCAAAGACCCCGGTGGGCCGGTTACTGCTACAGCAAAATCCAAATTTATTGAAGTTGCGCTGCCTCAGTTGACTGCGGGTGCTTGCACTTCCTGTCACTCGAGTGATCCTAATTATCCGTTTTTCGCGGGTGCCGATGCCGATGCGCAATACCTCGCAATCACCGGCTCCAACGTGGTGAACTTTGAAGCACCAGATTCAAGCCGCTTGTTGACTAAGGGTTTGCATACTGGCCAACCACTGTCCGCGTCACAAGCGTCGGGCGTACTCGAGTGGTTAACAGCGGAACGTGACGAACGTGCTGGCGGAGTTGCGCCGCTGTTAGAAACACCAGAGTTCACTCCATTGAAATGCACCGGCGGCGTGCGCGGCGAGGCAATGTGCCCAACCAACACTGTTGCGCTCGATTCCATTGGCGCGCCAGGTGCGAGCATCTCGTTTACCTATGAGCAGCCAACCTCAACACTTACATACTTGACGTACATCACGCTCAATGCCGGTCCCGGTGGTGTGTTTATCGAACACCCGCTATTCGCATCAATTGACAATACAGGTGCCGTGATCCCCGATGATGTTGACCAGTTCTTCTCAACCAAAGAAAATCTGATGGGCGGTGCCCAAAGTATGCAGCTAGGCGGTGGCACTGCAACGTTCACGTTTGGTCCGAATAACAAAATGAAATTGTTGTTCAAGAGTGTAAAAACCTATCAAGCTGACCAAGGTGGCGGCACGCCAACGGGTGGTTGCAAGAAAGTCCCTGAATTCATCGCAATGGCAAAGCCCAACCTAGCTGCCAATTGTAGTGGCGGCAATTGTCACAACACCGCAGGATCTGGCGCAAATAGCGCGTTAGGCCTCACCGGCATTGGTGGCAACGACCCGACGGAGCTCGCTACCGCCTGCAATCAGACATTGACGCGCGTCAACAAGCTTGACGTTAACAACAGCGCCATCTTCTTGGCCCCACGTCCAGGTGCTGCTGCGCACCCGTTCAAATTTCCTAACGTAGGTGCGGTAGACACCTTCTCTACCAACATTAAACTCTGGATTCAACAGGAGATCACTGCCCCATGAAGACGACAACAAAATGGCTTTTAGTCGCTTCGGCGCTGGCCGCGCTACCAGCCGCCTGTGGCGGGGGCAGTGAAAACAACGGCCCCGCCGATGCACCCACCAACGACGGTGGCACCACCGGCGACGAGTGGGACCAACGCCTAACCGAACGAAAGGTCGACTACCACGCTGCATTGCGGATTGCTTCGCTCAAACTGCAAGGCGAACTTCCGACCATGAACGAGATTGGACTCATCACAGCTGCACCTGATCTTGCAGCTCAAAAGGCGGCATACGAGACCCTGGTTCAACAGTATATTGCATCGCCGAAGTTCACTGGTCAAATGCTTAGCTACTGGCGCGACACGTTCAAGATCGGCGAGACCGCCGCATTCGACACCGCACCTGCTTTTGCTGCGCAATTGACCGTTGAGAATCGCTCGTACATGGAGCTGTTTACCGCAAGCACTGGTAACTGCCCGACGGTGGACATGGCAACCAACACGTTTACGCCAGCCGACTGCGCCAGTGGCGCTCCGGCCAACGCCGGCGTGTTGACCAACCGCGCTGTGATGCAAAGTTTCTTCGGCAACTTCGCCTTCCGTCGCGCCAAATGGGTGCAAGAAACATTCGTTTGCACCAAGTTCCCAGCCGAAGCCGGCACCCCAGTTGACGTTGGCAACCCAACCAATTTGTACTCATCGCCATGGCCGTTTGACAGCATTTCCGGTCTCGAAACCGGACGCATCAACTTCCGTGATGTCGCCGCTGTTGTGTGCGCAGGTTGCCACTCAACGATGAATCACTTGGCGCCGCTGTTCGCGAACTTCAACAACATGGGCCAATACCAACCGCAGATTGCGGTTCCAACCCCACTTGACGGCGGTGCGTTGGCGCTGATCACTGATTACTACCCAGCAGGTCAAACCACCGCGTGGCGATTTGGCAAACCAGCCGCAGACTTGACGGCACTCGGTGCCGCCATGGCAGCTGACCCAGACGTTGCCGAATGTGCGGTTGCCCGCGCTTGGAACTTTGCACAAGGCAAAACCGACATCGTTGATTCTCTACAAACCGTGCCTAAAGAAACCATCGCAGCACAAACTGCGGCATTCATCGCAAATGGCCACAAACTTAAAGACCTGATGTTCACGGTCTTCACCAGCGACGACTTCACCAAGTTCTAAGGAGCATCACAATGAAAAGCAATTCAAAGATCATCATGATCAGCTTGATGCTCGGGCTTGGAGCTGCCGCTGGCTGCACCGACGACGGCCCAGTTATCACTGACAACGGCAACCTTCCACCTCCGGGCGGCGAAACCACTGGTGGCGACACCGGCAACACCTTCGACCACGACAACTCTGGCCTCAGCGCGTGGGAGTTGCTTGACCGGCTGCGCGAACAGGGACCGCCCAAATACACCTCGCGGCTACACGGCTGCCCAAAAATGAAATATGCCACCCTCGGCAACTTGCTTGCATCTCGCGGCGTCGACATGGCCGCAGCCGGCGTGGTTAGCGCGGGCAACTTGTTTCGCACTGGTAACAACGCACTCTCGGTTGCTGACTACGACAACCGGATTCGTGAAAACCTGACGACCACCACATCGTCGGCATCGCGGGCATTCGACATCTTCGCTGCCGCAGCACCAGAAATCATCGCAGCTATGCCAACCAACGCTGCATGTATGGTCAACGGCATTGGCACCCAAATGTTCAATGCTTCCAATCAATGCACGCCAGCTGGCGTGACCTGCTTGACCGGCGTGCCACCCGCCAATAACACGTTAGCGCTTTGCAACCTGACGGTTGCTCGCGCTAGCACCCCTGAACTTGGCAAAGTTATGGCTGTTGCCGTAATTATGGCTGCCGCTCACACCTGCGAATAGTACCAAGGAGAAAATACCATGGCCAAATCCAAAACTACCGAACGTGACGAACAACGCGAACTGTCGCGCCGTGCGCTCATCAAATGGAGTCTGGCTGCCGGTGCCGCCTTGGGCGTTTCCCGCAGTCGTATTGCTGAAATCTTAGACAAGACCGCCGGCCAAGGCGTCGCGGCTGCAGCGACGGAATTGCCTGCTGCGCGCTCGGTGCACATTCTCGCGGGCAGCGGCGGCTTCGCTTGGTTCCAGCTCTTGTTCCCTCATCACGAAGTCGCCATGTCGGGCAACGCGACGTTCGCGTACCACAAGCCGGGCGAAGCCACGTTGATGGCCGGCACCGACAAGCCGTACGCGGTTGGTCCAGACACCCCATGGACCGATCTGCCTGCTGACAAACAAGTCACCGCATTTATGGGTGGCCGCAACAATACGCACAACCAAGACAGCAATGGTGGTGACGTTCTCAACGGCAATAAGATCTACGCCATTGCAACCGCACTACAATCGGCGAACTCGTCGGTGATTCGTGCAGTTACATTTACCAACAACGTGCAAACCGCCTTCGGCACCGCGCCGGGTAGTGCAACGCCAGCAAACGTTGGCAACGCTGGAGCATTCGTTGGGCTGTTCAACAGTGCGGCGTCACGAGCTGGCGGCATGTTGGCCAAACAACCCGACGCCGACCTTTACAAAGCTCACTACGATGCGTTGGCCGGTCTCAATGCGGCAGCGAATCGCTCGACCACAAAGAGTTCGTACAACACCGCCAAAGGTGCTGCGCAATTCCTTGGTCGCAACTTGGCAGCCCAACTTCAAATCAACCAAAGCGATCGCGACCGTTACGGCATCACCGGTGGCACCCGTGGCAACGTCACCGCGATGGGCGAAGCGCTCATTGTTGCAGTCAAAGCGTTCCGCATGGGCTTGACCAACTGTATCGCCATTCCAGCCATGCAAGACGATCCACACGGGGCATTCGATAACGGCGATGTGAACACCGTGCCGGCCCAAATGAAATTGGTCCTCAACGGCTTCATGGCCGACCTCAAAGCAACGCGTGATGATGTCACTGGCCGCTCGCTCGATCTCGATACGGTTATTTCCATCAGTGGTGACACTCCAAAAGATACGTTTAGCCGTCCAGGTTGGGGCGACGGTTCGAATCGTAATTCGAACTGGATCTACACCTACAGCGCGGGTCACCTTAAATCGGGTTGGTTCGGCGGCGCTAAAGCTGCGACTGGCACGATGGAAGGTTACAACGCACAAGGTAACAACACTGCGGGCACGTACGACCCTGATGCAACGGCTCGTTTTGCCAACGCATCGATCGCTTACGCTATCGCGAAACGCGACGAACGTGCGATTTCGCAGTTTGCTAACGGCACGTTGGTGTCGGGCATCTTTGGTCGCCCCCTCTTGACCTAATAGCTGAACGC
>JAYWHS010000191.1:0-5288 GCA_043777635.1 Kofleriaceae bacterium
GCTGGCGATCGCTGGCCACGCCACGGTGGGTTTGGCCACCTTGGCTTTACCGGCACGTCACTTTGGCTCGATGTGCCTCGGCAAGCGTACGTAGCGCTGCTGACAAATCGAGTGCATCCGCAACGCGCAACCAGTGCCGACGGCATCAAACAATTGCGCCGAGCCATTGGCGATGCTGCGGTCACGCTCATCGACCGCGCGCACGCCGCCGCACTGGAGCCGATGGAGTGACGAAGTGGGCTGGGCTACCCCCAACCTGGGTCACCTCCACCCCGCTGATGCTGGTTCAACCGCGCGAAAATCGTGACGTCAAAGCGGCCAAGAATCGGCACGAGGTTTGCTTAGGTTGGGTTCAAGCAGCGGCCACTTTCGGCGGCTGCAACCCGATTCATGAGATTACAATGACTAGCTTTCGCATTTCGCATTTCATCGCTGTTGCGCTCCTCGCAGGTCTGACCAGTTGCAATTTGATCACCGTCGGTGGTGCGGGCAAAAACCTTGGCCAGCCCGCAAACACAGCTTCGCCAAGCGGTACAAACGGTGATGGCGGTACGAGCGCCACTGTCAAAGGCGTAATCGTCGAAGGCCAGCTGCGCAAACAATATTGCGCGGAGGTGGCGAACCGTGCGGCGCCCTTCATGAGTCGCCTCGCTGCGAGCCAAAAAATGAACAATCCGCTGGCACAGCTCGACCAGCATGCCAAGATCTTGCAGGAGGTCGCAGCCATGACGGTAACGCTGCAGAGCGAGTACGATGCGGCCTACAAAACTCAATCCCGTGCAGCCGACCAAGCCAATATTGCCGGCGACGTAGGCATTGGTTACGGCAACGGTGACAACTCCACCAGGTTGCAAGGCAGCGAAGCCTTGGTTGAGGTGTTGGTGTCCGCCACCAAAATCATGAGTGACAACGGACTTCCGTTTTCGACGAGTGGCCACGGACTAGCGGCGGGCGCGGTCGTCATGGTGGCGCAATCGGGATGCGAATCACCTCGCGCAACAGCCCTGGCCAAACAACTCGAAGCCAACGTGCGCAGCCTCGCGGCACCGTTCAATGTTAGTGATGCACTGTTAGCCGAACCACTAGTCGTGGCAAACGGTAAGATGATCGATGTTCGTGGTGAAGTTACGTCGCTCAAACCATTAACCCTACGTACCAGTACCGAACAAAACCACTACAACAACTGCACCACTACCAACCGGTTTGATCATTTCGACGCCAACGGCAACGCGCGCTATCTTGAAAAGTGCAAATATACCGGGAGCAATAAAGGCGTAGTTACCGTGACCGCGAGCGGCGGCGAAACGGTGTTGCCCGCAGGTGTCAAAGTCGAAGTCGGCGATGAGGTACGTATGATCGCACGAGTTTTAACCAACGAGACCAAAGCCGTCAGCCGCGGCAAGATGTTTTTGCGAACTACGCAGCTCGCGATTACACCCTTGGTATTCACTGAAATTGCCCGCAACAACACGCGGCTGTACACCTACTAACCGCCTGAACAACCAGCCGGTGGCTACGCTGCGTCGGCAACCAGATGCAATCGGGTAGAAAAATTGCTTCGCGCGACCACCTGACCTAGCGTCGCGTCATGCGCAACCTGCTTTCCATCGTTGCCTACGTGGCAGCATTCTGCGTGCAAGCGTGCGCCGACAGTGATGTCGACCGTACGCTAGGTGCTCGCTGCGACGTCGTCGGTGATTGTGAGCAGCGATGCTTGGCCCCGAGCCGTAACACTCCCGGCGGCATGTGTTCGCTTAGCTGCACCAAAAATACTGATTGCCCCGGCGACAGCGTTTGCGCCGATCGCGATGGCGGTATTTGTCTATATCCGTGTAAGACCGAAACCCAATGCCAATTTCTCGGTGCTGGCTGGTACTGCGAAGAACTCGAAGGCAAAGACGTTGCGAAGGTAGTGGCATGTTACGGCGAATAAGCGGAGCCGGATCGATTACCGTGTTCGCAGCACTGATCGTAACCACGGCAAGTGCTAGTTGGGCACAATCCAACGGCACAGTCGGACCTGCAACTGCGCCAGCCGTCGTCAAACCATCTGCGGTCACGCCAAGTAGCGCACCGATCATTCCAACCGCGCCAAGCCCACCTATATCCGATGCGCCAACCAACCCTGGTCCGGCCGATACTCAAGCGCCGGTTACCGTTCCCGATCCTGTGATCGTCGAACCGCCAGCGCCAGCCTTGACCCCCGTCGCGGTCGTCGCATTACCCATCGCTGAACGTGAATTTTCAGCCGAACTCGGGCTTTCTGCCGGTGGCCGATCCACGGTGGGCGGCGCTCGCGTCACCGGCCGTTTTTTGTACCAGTTGGCCACCCAAGACTGGTTCGAAGGCAGTGCAATTTTCAATTTTGGGTCGAGCAGCGCTGCGTGTTTTCGTGACCGCAACAACGATCGCATCTGTGAGCATGGCGCCGTCGACGGCAGCGCAGTTGAACTGTCGTTTGGTGTGCGACGCTATTTTGATCAAGGCAGCGCGTATCTGCCATTCGCTCGCGCTGCAATAGGGCTTGGCATCGCACGATTCGCCGACGACGATATCACCGGGCTGATCGTGCCCTTGCATGTCGGCGGAGGCTTACGAGTTAGCGTTGCATCGCGAGTTGCAATCGTGGGCCTAGCTGAACTTACGTTGGGCTTCGGCAAGTTCGGCAGCAATCTCGGCGTCGAACCGCAGTTCGGTTTTGGCATATCGGCGGGCGTTGAGTTCTCAACCCGCTAACACCGCATACACCTAGGGCTTGCGGCGTAGGTACCCAAGCCGACGCCAACCCCACGCCATCAGCACGACGATCAGCGCTACGTACATCGACGCTGAGGTTGCCTGCGCACGACAGCCGGTATCCTGATTACTAGTTGGCGGCGACACCGGATCACGCCAATCTTGACAACGCTCCGGCGGCTCCAACCCATGTTCGGTGCCATGCACCAACGCCCGCACGGTGCCGTCATAACTCGCTACGTACAGTGTATCGCCAGCGATGGTTGGCGCACCGACAAGTGGCGCACCGAGCTTGCTTTGCCAAAGCTGCGCGCCCGTTGCACCGTCGAGGGCAGCTAACGTACCGGCCCCCTGCGCTACCCAAAGCACCTTGCCATTAGCGGCAACGGCCGACGTAAAACCGGTGAAGTCGCCACGATAGTGGGCGAAATTTAGCAGGCCCGGCGCTGCGCGATAACGCCACAATTCGTTGCCGGACAATAGATCCAGTGCCACCAAGTCGCCCCACAGCGTCGGCACCACCAGCGTATCGTCGATGACTGTTGGCGATGCCATCACAGAATAGCCCCAATCAAAACCATCCGTGGTGACGCTGCGGCTCCAAAGCGTTGCGCCGTCGCTGCTGCGCATCAGTGAAACTTCGCCACTGCTGTTAACCACCACAAACCCGCGCGCCGTAGCCAGCGGGCTCGCATTAATAGCCACCGTCGCCGATGATTCGTTGCGCCAAACGGTTTGACCCGTGGCGATATCAAACGCCAACATGCCTTGGCGTCGCGACAAGTTTACAATCGCCCGGGACTCGTCGATCAGCACCGCTGCCCGCGATCCCAACCAAGTATCGTTATTGGTGGCCATCAATTTATCCCAGACCACAGCGCCATCGACCGTGCGCAACCCAACCAATCGCCCCGGCGTCGCAATGTACACAATGCCACGATGCACCGTCGGCGCGGCCCACAGCGACGACACCCGAGCAGTCAGGCCCTGCTTGAGTGCGAACTGCCATAGTAACGCGCCACTGGTAAGTTCCAGTCCGCGCAGCTCGCCATCACTCAACGCCACCACCACCATCGCACCATCAACTGCCACATTATTCACCACTGGACTCGGTGTGGTGTGCCGCCACAACAGCGCTCCGGTATCAGCTGCCAACGCAACAACGCCGCCTTGATCGCCCTGGCCATAATCGGTGAGCACAACCAGCACAGTGTTTCCTTGCACGATCGGCTGCGACGCACCAACTGCACCGCCGACATTGCTGACCCAGCGCGGCACCAACGGCGGCGCAAGCAACCACGGTTCGGTGCCGACGGCTTGCGGATCGCTGGTGGCCAACGGCAGAGTGCTTGGTTCACGACAAACCTCAATCGTGCGCGACTCGTAAACTGTGCCACCTGCCTCGGTAACTGCTTGAACATGCAACGTGTGCACGCCAGCGGATAACCTTGGCCCTTGCGCCACATAACTCATCGCTTGTTCCGGCACCATCATGTAGGCCGGCTCGCAATCAACCCGCACCGATACGCTGCGCGGACTTGCCGTGGCTAACGCTGCGCGAATTTCAAATACCTGCCCAGGTTCTACACATCGCGTGCTGGGCGCAACCAAGCCAAGCGCAGGGATTGCTTTGTTAACGGTCGGCCAAAATTCATTGTGCAGCGTAGCGCCATCGAGATGCACCACCCGATAACCAGCCGGCGATTCATCGATACCGCCCATCGCGAATGGTTGCGTGCCCCACTCCATGGCATCGCCGCGATGCAGTGCACGATTTACATGCCAGTGGCCGGTAAAAAAATAGCCAACCCCAAGATCGCTAAGCGTTGCCGCCACATCGTCCCTTGGTGAATCGTGACCCAGCGCCACAATCACCATATCGGCAGAAACATTAGCCAAATCAAGTCGAAAAAAATCTACTTGCTCAGCGGCGTCGAGGTTGGTGTCCCACACCACGAAGTGAAACTGACCGACATCAAAACTATAGTTATCCGGACCATACCGACGACGCCACGTTGCACCGCCATCATACCAATCATGATTGCCCGGCACTGGCACCCACGGCACAGCGGTTTTTTCGATGGCGCGATCGACGCGATCAAACTCAGCGTCGCTATTGGCTTGGGTGATGTCACCCACCATCGCAAAAAACATCGGCGGCTCGGTCCGCATCGTCGCTTGCTGCACGGCGTTTTCAAAATCCACCAACCCCAACGGGCTGGTGCCGGTATACACATGGGAATCGGCACCGACTACGAATGACGTGGACGGTGGCACGCCGGTGACCGCAATTGGAATAACGCCCAATTCAAGTTCTTCGCTGGAGTTACTGCGACGCCATACCGGACCTGGCCGAAATCCGTCGGGAACCCGCACCCATACGATGGCATCATCAGCGAGCGAAGGAATTTCAAAGTAGCCTTGGCCGTTGGTCGCAGCCGCAGCGGCATGATCCACCGTTACAATCGCCCCTGGCACGGCTTGTTCATTGCTTTGGCGTCGCCCATCGCTGTTGCGATCGACGTAGACCACGCCACGATGGCGCGTCGTGC
>JAYWHS010000192.1:0-5288 GCA_043777635.1 Kofleriaceae bacterium
CGATGCCTTCGGGCGTTGAGCACGGGCGCAACAACGGCGCGCTAGGCTGGGGCGTTGGCAGGTGATCGCCGCATCGATGCCTTCGGGCGTTGAGCACCGGCGCACGCTGAAAGACGCGACGCAACGTGACACGTGATCGCCGCATCGATGCCTTCGGGCGTTGAGCACACGGCCGACGCTTGGCGCTACCGTCGAGAAACGCGGTGATCGCCGCATCGATGCCTTCGGGCGTTGAGCACACGGTTTGCGTTGCTTTTCGATCTCGGCTTCAAAGTGATCGCCGCATCGATGCCTTCGGGCGTTGAGCACACAACCCAACTCGTAGCCGAGCAAGTCCGCAAGCTGGTGATCGCCGCATCGATGCCTTCGGGCGTTGAGCACAAAATATCGGCTTGCTTGTCTTGGCGCGCATTGGTGTGATCGCCGCATCGATGCCTTCGGGCGTTGAGCACGACATCCTGCGCACACCAGCTTCACCGATCTCATGTGATCGCCGCATCGATGCCTTCGGGCGTTGAGCACGTCAAGCAAGTATGGTTGGGAGTACACGGTGGGTCGTGATCGCCGCATCGATGCCTTCGGGCGTTGAGCACAGAATAAACAGTTCATTGCCAACTTAATCCGGAAGGTGATCGCCGCATCGATGCCTTCGGGCGTTGAGCACCGTAGGCCCGCCATCCCGCGCGCCATGCGTCGTTGAGTGATCGCCGCATCGATGCCTTCGGGCGTTGAGCACAAGGAGCCGGACCCGAAGGTCAAAAGATCATCGACAAGTGATCGCCGCATCGATGCCTTCGGGCGTTCAGCCTGCGTGTTGTTCACGATAGCAGCCGTGGCCAATGTGTGATCGCCTCGTCGAGGCATTCTAGCGTTGAGTACCGCTGACCAAATTCGATCCAGCCGCCGCTGAACTAGTTATCGATACAAACAATGTGCTTTACGAATAACGTAACACGTACTAGGATGAGGTTGCGGGTACGAAGCGCAGAGCAGTTACCAATGATCATCAGTTTTCGACAAAAAGAACTGGCCGATTTTTACGCCGGAAAGCCTGTGAAGCGTTTTGCTACGATACGCACAGCATTAACCAAACGTTTGCTCGACCTCGACGCTGCCATTATATTGGCCGACCTGCGCGTGCCACCTGGCAATCGATTAGAAGCGCTTAAAGGCGACCGACGCGGACAACATTCGATTCGAGTAAATGATCAATGGCAGCTGTGTTTTCAATGGACTACGAAAGGATCAGAACATGTCGAAATCGCCGATTACCACTAGCATCGCCGCGCCAAAGAACGGCATGCGGCCCGTACATCCTGGGGAAATTCTGCGCGACGACTTCATGCATCCCATGAAACTATCGGCCAACGCGCTCGCAAAATCGTGCAATGTGCCGACTAATCGCATTACCGCTATCATCAACGGGACGCGCAGCATCACGGCGGAAACCGCGTTGCTGCTGGGTGCACGCTTTGGCAACAGTGCTCAATACTGGCTCAACTTGCAAAACTTCTTTGACATGCGAACTGCCGAATCGAACAAGAAGCTCATGAAAACTGTCGCGGCGGTCGCGGCGGCGGTTGCAGCGTAGGCGTGGGTAGCATTGTTGCGATGGCTGGTGGGACGCCAGAGCCTGCGGCGCTGAGGCTTGCGCCGCGATAGGATTTTCGTTTGCCAAAAAAGAGTACGGCAAGCGCACTCCGATCGGCGTTGCTCTGATGGTGCGGCCGTTTGATATCGGCGATAATGTGGCATCCAAAGAAACGTCGTTGGCCAATGGCTCGCCGATACTTGTGGTGTTAGGTGCGCCCAACGACACGCCGCATGATTGGGTGGCGGCTGGGCTGGCGATGCAAGCGATGATTCTCAAAGCTGGCACGGATGGGCTCGCAGCGTCGTATTTCAACCAAGCGTTGGAAATTCCCGAATTGCGCGAGCAAGTGGTCACGCTGGTCGAAGGCCGACTGAACCCACAATTGGTGATGCGGTTTGGCTACGGCCCAGCGGTGCAACACCCGACGCCGCCCCATCCGGTGCAGGCGGCGTTGTTGTGACGTGATGGACTACGCGGCGGCTTTTTCAACGCGCTGTTCATGCCATTTACCGGCGCGGTAGGCGTAGCGCACGCGCTCGACTGTTGCGCGATCTGCGGCATCGCGGGCCATGGTGGCAAATGACTGTGGCGCGGTTTTGACGCCAAGATGCAAGAGCACCATGGCGCGCAGGAGTAGTTCTGCATGAAGGCCGACGGGTTGTTGGCCCTTTTCCCAACGCGACACCGTGCTTGGGCTGCTGGCGATGGCTCGGGCCAGTTCAATACCGGTGAGGCCCAAAAAACCACGTAAGAAACGCAGGTCGGTTGCCGTGATCCGCTTGGCACGCGTGACAACGCCTTGTGCAATGGCTGCAAGCAACGCATCAAGAGCCCGAAATTCTTCGAATCGTTCACCGCAATCGCCACAACGCATGACGGCAACGTCGAGGACGACGACGCCGGTGACTTCACGCCAAGGTACGTTTTCGCGTTGGGTTTTGGTATTTTTGCTTCCGCATGCGCTGCATTTCACAATGGCTCCCTATTTGCGCTTCCAGGCGGTGACAACAACCACCATTCCATCATTTTGTAGTTCTTCGCGGGCATGGTCACTAAATCTGATTGAACCAGTAGCCAATGATTCAACAATGAGCCCTTTGACCTGGTGTGATTTGAGTGGCTCGATCACAATTTACACATTATTTAATTTTGATGAAATGTCAATATTGAGTTACGAGACCAACTTGGTGAAGCTGCGCTGTTCATGCCATTTGCCAGCCCGGTATGCCTAGCGCACGCGCTCGGGCGTCCACGAAATGAGCGGCACAAACCGATGCCTCGTGTTAGCGTGCAACGGTATGAGCGAGGCGGAAAAATGGCTTTTACCTATGCCGCCTGCCTGAAGAACCTCAGTAAGCCCAGCTAATCGGCGGCAAATAAGCGCACCAGGAACGCAGGTGGCAGTCAGTGACCCCTACATCTCAAATCGGCAAAGCGGTGGCGAAGTGAAAACCCGGCGTCTGCCTACAACAGCCTCAGTGCCCGACCCCGACGTTTACTTCGCATTGCTTGGCGACCTCACGGCGGTCTTTGCCCCACTCCAGCTACTGCACCAGCAAGCGGTCGATGGCCTCGCGCCGAGCGTGCGGAAAATCATCGAGGGCCGCAGCCGGGACGTCCGCTTGATCGAACATACCCTCGATCATCTGCTGGACCACGCTTGCATTCCCCAAGGGCTGGTCATCTTCAAATCCCTGTGCCGCTACTACTGGGACATCAACCCCAACGCCACTGCCAGCTACATCAACGGCTACCGCGAGATGTGGGATTCTAACGACCCAGAAACCAACGAAGCCGAATGAGCGACCTCATCCTCTACACCACCGACGATGGCAGGAGCCAGATCAAGCTCCTGGCCAAGGACCTAACTGTTTGGTTATCTCAGCGAGAGATGGCCCAGCTCTTTGATGTCAGCACCGACAACGTTGGGCTGCACCTCAAGAACCTTTATGAAGACGAAGAACTGAGCCGAGCGGCAACCACCGAGGAATCCTCGGTAGTTCAAACCGAGGGCAACCGCGAAGTGCAGCGCACCATGACGCTCTACAACCTGGATGCCATCGTCGCGGTTGGCTACCGGGTGCGCTCGCCTCGTGGCGTGCAGTTCCGCCGTTGGGCTTCAACGATTCTGAAAGAATACCTGCTCAAAGGCTTTGTCATGGATGACGAGCGCCTGAAGAACCCGGACGGTCGCCCAGATCATTTCGACGAGATGCTGGCGCGCATCCGCGACATCCGGGCCTCGGAGAAGCGCTTCTACCAAAAAGTACGCGACCTGTTCGCGTTGAGCAGCGACTACGATAAATCGGACCACAGCACTGGGGTGTTTTTCGCGACGGTACAAAACCTCTTGTTGTATGCGGTTACCAAAAGTACCGCCGCTGAACTCATCACGGCACGGGCCAACCACAACGATCCGAACTTTGGCCTGCTGCATTGGCAAGGTGGCAACGTGCGGAAAGAAGATATTCTAATCGCCAAGAACTATCTCACCGAAGACGAAATCGACACATTGAACCGCCTGGTGGTCATCTTTCTGGAAACCGCCGAGCTGCGAGCCAAGAGCAAGCAAGAGACGCGCATGAACTTCTGGAAGAGCAACGTAGAACAACTCATCACCTCGAATGGTTTTCCGCTGCTCGCGCACGCTGGTTTTATCAGCCATGAGCAAATGGATACCAACATCAACGCTCGCTATCTTGACTACGACCAGCAACGGAAAACCCAAAAAGCGCTGGCCGCTGATCAACAAGACCAAGCCGACCTCAATGCCCTCGAAAACCAACTCAAACGCCGCCCAAAAAAATGACTTTTCTCCGCGCTGTTCATTCCATTTACTGGTGCGGTAGGCGTAGCGCTGGAGTTTGGGCGTCCACAAAATGAGCGGCACAAACGCGATACATCGTGTTAATGTTCGCAACTATGAGTACGGCCGAAAAGATGGCTTTCACGTACGGTGCCTACCTGGCAGCGGAACAAGCCAGTCCGATCAAACATGACTACGTGCGTGGTGAAATGTTCGCGATGGCTGGTGGGACGCCAGAGCATGCGGCGCTGGGGCTCGCGTTTGGCGCGGCGATGATGGCGCAACTGCGCGGCAAGCCGTGCCGTGTCTACAGTGCCGATCTGCGCATACGCGTTGGAGCCGACTTCGCTGCGTATCCTGACCTCACGGTGGTTTGTGGCAGCTTGCAAACTGCGCCTGACGACGCGAACGCGGCGATCAATCCGACAGTTATCGTCGAAGCGCTCTCCGACAGTACCGAAGCCTACGACCGTGGTGAAAAATTTGAACACTACCGTCGTTTGCCGTCGTTGCGCGAATACGTGTTGCTTTCGCAACGTGGGCCGCGCATCGAAGTGAATCGTAAAAATGAGCACGGTCGATGGGAACTTTTCGAATTTGTTGCTGGTCAGCAAGCTGAGATCGCCAGCCTTGGCGTGCACGTTGCCGTCGACGAAGTTTATCTCGATCCGCTAGCGTAGCGGCATCGAATTGTTATGACGGGAGGTACTACGCGGCGGCTTTTAACCGCGCCTTTTGAACCATTCATTACATCCATCGGTTTGCAACGCGTTTTTTCTTCGCTCGCAACAGATTTTGGTAGGTGGATGCCATATCCTGCAAAAGGCCACCGCCAGCTGTCGCAACAACCTTTGCGTCGACGACATTCTGGCCAACGTTGCACTTCAG
>JAYWHS010000193.1:0-5287 GCA_043777635.1 Kofleriaceae bacterium
ATCCATGTCTTCCAGCCAACCCTGCATGCCTTCCAAAAACAAATCGAGGGTCCCGTTCTCCCAATGGTTGTCCTTGTTCTTGTGGTCTGCAATCAGTGCGCCGAGAAACGCGATAAATGTTTCCTTGTCACAAACTTTGTCAAGACTGGATTCCAATAGATTCACGTGTTCACCTCTCAATAATACTCTTGCTGCCAATTTTAGGTCTCATAAAGGTGCCACCCTTTTTCGTAGACATCTTACGTGCGACTTCCCTAGAAACATAGGACTTCCAAATGTAGAAATCCACTAGGCCGAAAGGTAGCAAGGGCGGGATGGTGGTGCGGCGAGCGTCCGAACTCGTTGCATACGCTGCGCTCGCACCCTGTGCCGAGGTTGGCAACGCTGCCGGTCGTGCGACGCGTTCGCTGTGGGCATCCACGGCCAGCGCATAACCACATTGCGTGCCAGTGGCCTGATATCGTTAATGGCCCCACCACACGCGAACCTTGCACCGCCGCTGTCCGGCCATGTCCAACAGCGGGACACCGACGTCCGGATATCGGACAAGCCGGACACAGCGCAAGCGATCCGCTCGAAGCCGGCGCAGGCGATTCGGATGGCGCTGGCACCTCAACTCTTCTCGTCGAAGGTGCCGGCCGGCCGTGGTGTCGGCTTGCGTTTCGTTCTGATCATGGCTGTTCACTCTCCTCTCATGCGCTTCATCGTGTTCCGGCCCCTGCTACTCCTCGGCAGGACATAACCTCGGTGTAATTGATGGAATCCGGATCGCCCGCTTGCAGCGTCACACCAACCTGCCAGCCAGTTCCTTCATCAAATCAGCAATACGAAACACCCCGCCCTTTGTACGCTTACGTCTCCGCACAAAATTCAGGTACTATGCTCGTCCCAAAGCCAGACCTCCGACCCAAGTTGACCTGTTCCTCTGATTAACCATGCCAATCCGTGCTCCGTCTGGCATCACCGTCGACCGATAGCCGCGCTTTGCCCAAACCCTCCGCAACGGTACAGTCAGTTTTTTACTGATCTTAAGCTTCAGCCCACCCTGCAACATTTTGGTGAACCCGCGCAGATTTTTCAGAATCGGCTAGAACGTTTCGCGAGAATTCCTCTATCAAAGAAAAATGTCGATTTTCAGGGATCTCACAACTGCCGCAATGACGCCGGCAAACTCACGCCGCGCCTACTGCTCACTCGATCCACGCTGGTAGCGGCGATTGCTGTCAGCTAAATCGGCGAGGGCAATCCAACTTGCATTTTCTTGGCGCAACTCACCGATGTTGGGAGCCAACGTACGCAAGTCGCGCACGGCACCGATCAAGCAGGCTTGCACGGCGGAATCGCGAATCGAACTTTCGCGCACGCGCAGGTTTTCGATGTGTAGTTCATCGTTGTGCACGACAATGGTGTAACCCATGTTGATCTTTTCATCGCTTGGGCCGCCTTGGTAACAAGGCGCTGCGGCATCGGCCAACAAGAAACGCAAACGCGCGATGCGATAGCTCAGCTCTTGCTGCGCACGCATGGCGCGGTCTTGTTCAACATTTACGTCGGTGACCGGAATACTAACTACCTTGGTGGCTTGTCCAACCGCACTGCCACCTGAGCCAACGGTCGGCGGCACTGGCAACGCACCACTGCGATCACGATTTGCAACGCCGGGTAACGTTGCGCTCCGACGAGCGTTGCCGGTCGGCGGCGTCGGCGCAGTCTGCCGGCTGCTGCGCGTCCACCACAACGTGACGCCGATTGCTGTAGCAACCACGGCTGCGCTGATCAAAGTTCGACGCGTCATCATACCTAGACCTATGCAGTAATCGATGCATTCCCCAAGCGCAACCAAACCGCGCAAATCCCTGAAACCCCAGTTCTTTCCCAGGGGGGTGGGATGGGATTCCCCACCCCGACATGGGGCTCAACCCCTCGATTTTCACATGGCATAGTGCGATCTCTGGCGGCGCAAGCTATTGAAATCACTTAACCCTCACGGCTATCATGGTTGGACTCTGCCCGGCACAAGGTGTGCATTATAGTTCGTCACCTTCGTTATCCCCCCACAGGAGACTGCTCATGACACCGACCGTTCGTATCACTGGCCTCGCCGCCCTGCTTCTCGGAGCAGCCTTCGCAAATACCGCGTCGGCCGAAGATATGCATTTTTTCGAGGTCCATAACGGTGACCTCGCTGGCCGCCTGTGGCCGAACAACCAGCCTCAAAACAACAACCAACGCGGCGCCGGTGCAGAGCACCCGACCTGCGTTCAGCTCAAAGCCGCGAAGCGCATCATGTGCTTCAGCACGGCGAGCTACACTGACATTGTCAACGCGACCCAAGTCAACATCGCCGACACACGCTTGCAAGGGCTGTGTTCGTCGTACGAACTCGATCCAATCGTCGGGCTCAAAATGGTTGCTAACAAGTACATCAGCAACAACACCAGCCCTGACTATCAGAATTTTCATAAGCCCGGTGCGCAACCAGTGTTGGGTGGTACGGCTGCATTGGTGACCTACGGTTACGACCGCAACGGCGTCAACACCGAAGGTTACGGCATGACGATTGGGGCCAACTGCGAAAACTTGTCGGGGACCGAGTTTGCGCAGACCAAAATCATCGCGAAGAACAACGACAACTTAGGTGGTGCACGCACCACACCACTTAGTGACAGCCCAACCAAATCGCGCATCGTTTCATCGTACATCGGCAATGGTAATGGCCAAGATGACGGTTGGATTGCCGCCATCACGGTGACCTCCGATGGCACCAAAGCAACAATCACCAAAGATTTTGATCACTCGATTGTGCAAAACGAAGAACGTTCTCGCACCGAATGTGAACCGACCGCCAACCCTGATCAAGTGACTTGCTGCTGGGCCGAAGGCAACGCGCAACCACCAAACCGTGGCGTCCGCTGCGGCTTGATCGACACCGCTGTCGGCACCCCGGCCGCTAACCGCATCTTGTGGAAGCAATACATCAAAGAGCGTACCGGCAACATCTACTACAGCACCCCATCGTTGGTGAACGTGCCCAACGCCGACGGCACGCCAAGCAATCGCATGATGTTGTCATACGTCAAAATTGACACCACCAATCGCCAAGGTCGCGCCAAAGGTAAAACCGAAGAATATACCGTTCCGTTTGAAGTCGCGGCCACGGGCCTCACCATGTTGGAAGAACCTAAAACCGGCATCCTCGGTGTCGGCGACGGCGCACACCCAGGCTTGTGCGCTGGCGTCTACGGCAAAGATAAACGGCCAGTTGCGTTCGGGTTCCACCCAACGATCACCGACGGTGGCATTGCAACCATGACGATTTTGGGCACCGATTCGCTCGGCAAAATCGAACCAATCAAAGCAGTTTCACTTGGCGTCTCAATGGCAGGCGGCTGGATCTCCCAGTATTTCGGTAACAACCCAAATACACCCCAAGGCCGCAACTATGCGCCACAGTGCATCACGATGGACAACCCAGGCTACGGCGTCGCTGGCGGCTTCGACCCACTCGTGAAACAGTTCACCGTCATGCCGATCGTCGGTGTGAAGAAGCGCGATACCGGTTTGGTTCAAGACAAACTCGCCCTCGACATCCTGATGTTCCCATCGGTAGTCACCGACCCAACCGACCCGATCGACCCTGTTGATCCAACTGACCCAACCGATCCAAACAATCCAAATGGCCCAGGCAACGGTAACGGCATCGGTGGTTGTAGCAGCAATGGTTCTGGCGGTTCGCTGGTACTCGCTCTTGGCCTAGGCCTCGCGTTCACCATCCGTCGTCGTCGCTAACCGTCTACCTTGCTTCGCTCTCGCGCCCACTTAGGAGAATCCATGCGGAACAACGTTATCCTCGCTTCGCTCTTTACCATCGTCTCGCTCGCCGGTTGCGTTGGCGGTTTCGAAGAACCTCCAGTTGTTACGGACCCGCCAGGTGGCGACAGTGCTGGCAAGATACTGTTCGACTCTTCAGTGAAGTCGTTCGCAATTGCCGCTTGCGCTGGATGTCATCAAGGCGCACCGAGCACCTCGAATGCATTCTTCGGCGAGAACCCAACGGCAACTGCATACACCGCGCTGACCAATGACCGTCTCATCGTCGGCGATTTCGTGGTGGCCCAAGCCAAGTTCCTAACCAAAGGCGCTCATGCCGGCCCAGCGTTCACCGCTGACCAAGCAATGAAAGTAACTGCTTGGTTGACTCAAGAAGCGACCGACCGAATGGTTGACCAGAATCAACCGGTGCAACCACCAGCCAATCAGCCGTCGACCACCAGCACCATTGCAATGCAAAAATTTGCAGGTTGTATGGCGGCATCGGTAACTGACTGGGAAACCGAGAAGGCCTACAGGATTGCCCAAACCAATTCGACACAAGGCACCTGTTTGAGTTGTCACAATGGCGGCGCGGGTGGATTTTACGCCGACAACACCAACACCTACGTAAAAATGTTCGAGCGGACCCAAGAACAATTGTTCTTCAACGGGTTGTTCGCAACGGTCGCTATGCCGGGCACGCCGACCACTTACGCGGTCATCGCCAACGAAACCAAGCTTTGTAACAAAGGCAAAGAACGCGCTGCCGGTACCGGCACCCACCCAAGCTACAACTGTAGCAACAACGGTCAGATGACGAGTCTCAAATCCTTCGTCGACAAGATCAACGCCAAGGTGTTGACCGGTACATGCGGCACCCCTGGCTTTCGCCCACCAGCAATTTAACAACACGTTGCAAGCCGGTTACGACGTCGCAGCTCGCTGCGACGTTTGTCGTTTCGGCGCTCATACTACGAGGGTCGTTGCCATTGCAGATCACTTGGAGTGTGCGCGATCGTGACGCTTTCTCCATACGTTGGAGCGTACTCAGCCTCCGACGACGAACCTCGAACCTCCGCCCTGGAACATCGGTGCGTCGAAGGATCAACGCGGCTACTTGGTGGCGTTAGCTGGTGCGTCTTTTTCTTCTGGCGGCTCAGGTTTATCCGCTGGCACCAAGCCTTTGGAATACAGCAGGATTGCATTCGCCGGCATTGCATCAACACCAAGTAGAATCTCACCCGAAGCTTGCGAGTTAGTTGCAAACTGTAAGTTGGTAAACAGCTTACCGTCGACGCGCCTGCGCACACCTTTGTAAACAATATCGGCAGCAGCGACGGTTTGGTCGCTCGCACCGTTGGCCTTTAAAATCGCTGCAAAATCCCAACGCGGTTCGGTTGGGCTCACGCGGCCGACGGCACCCAAGGTGTTGCGCTTGATTACCAACGCTAAACGGCCATCGCGATAAATGCGG
>JAYWHS010000194.1:0-5287 GCA_043777635.1 Kofleriaceae bacterium
GTTGATGCGCCACGCGCAACGAGGCTTTTTCAAAAAGCCTGCGCAAGTAAAAATCTTGCAGCGTGTAACCAGTGGGGCTTAGCGTTGACCGAAGGGGTAGGCGTAGCCAAAGATACCGTGCAAGCGCAAAGCGTAATGCGCGCGGCTTGTGATGGCGACTACGCAATTGCGTGTCGTAATCTTGGGTTGATGTTTCGCGATGGCAAACTTGGTGTGGCGGATGGCAAACAAGCGGCGGAAATGTTGGCCAAAGGCTGTGACCTCAAAGCGCCGTTCGCATGCACCAATCTTGGCGACCTATTGTTCAACTCCCTCGATGATAAGGAGCAGGTCAAGCTAGGCATTTCAGCGTACCAAATGGGCTGTAACGGGGCCGAAGCTTCGGCCTGTCGACAGCTTGGCTTGGCCTACCTCGACGGTCGCGGCTTGCCCAAAAGCATCGCTGCGGCCACGGTCTGGCTGCGCAAGGGATGCGACGGTAATGATGCGCAAGGCTGCCAAGCCATGGCACTGCTTGAGCCAGCCAAAGCCCCTGAGTACAACGCCAAGGCATGTACGTTGGGCGTAACGGCAGCTTGCACCACTCCGAAATAGGTCAAGGCATACTGAATCTTTGCACAGTATGCGCAGCTGGTAGGTTCCGTGGCTGTCGCGATGTCGCATATGTAAGTATCTGGTTATGCGACACTCCCGCAGTAGCTAACATTTCATTCACAGATTATCCACAGGGTATCTGTCGAGGCGTTTAGTCTGATAGGTATCAGATAGTTAGCGAATCGCAGTCTGTGGCTAAACTCTGTTGACAGGTTTTTCTGGCGCACCGCGTCGGGGTTGCCCACGGGCTTGTTGTCCGTGGCTCGGACGGGATGGTCCGTGGCTCGGACGGGGAAGTCCGTGGCTCGGACAGGGAAGTCCGTGGCTCGGACGGAATGGTCCGGTCGTCGGTCGCTGATGTGTGACAGGGCCCACTTGCCTGGCTGTTGCAATCGGTTCAATACCGACAAGACAACCCGGCAACGGCCAATGAATGATTCAAAAAACCCGCGCGCGCAACGTGTGCTTGGATGAATGCTGGCGATGTACCAGTTGAATGTGGCGCACAAGGAACGGGCTCGAAACACGGACGCTTTCCAAGATCGTTTGGAGCGTACTCGGTGCTCCGACCACGCACCTCCGACCACTGCGCGCGAAGGAACTGTAAGGCGGTTGGGCCGTCGTTGTTTGCGTCTACCGCGGTAGTGCGTCGTCGGTAAAGCTCCGTTGCCGTCGGCCGCGTACCGTCGGCTGAGTCCCGAGTAAAACCTTACGATCGCTGCGAATTTTGGTTACGTTCTGTTACGTGATCGGCATAGGGCAAGTCCCTTGGCTGATCAGCGCCGCAGCAACGCTCGGTACAGGGTAACGTACTCGGCTGCGGGTAGGCGCCACGATGAATCTCGCCGCATGCCGCGTTGCATCAGCGCGGTCCATGAATTTTTGTCCGAAAACCGGACACGGGCAGCGGCAATCGCATTGAGTAACTGCCCGCTGGTGGCGCTGGTCATGACATAGCCGGTGCCACTGGTTCCATTTTCGCTCACCGGCGCAATGGTGTCGCGTAGGCCGCCGACGGCGTGCACGATCGGTACAGTTCCGTAGCGCATTGCATACAGCTGGCCGAGCCCACAAGGTTCGAAGCGCGACGGCATGAGGAACATGTCGCAGCCGGCATACACATCCCGCGCCGCTTGCGGAGAAAAGCCGATTGTCACCGCGATGTGGTGTGAAAACGCATCGTGTAGATAGCGGAAGCGCCGCTCGATCGCCAGCTCGCCAGCTCCGACTACCACGAGGCGCGCACCGAGATTTGCCAGCTGCGGCACAATGTCGGCGACAATGTCGAAGCCCTTTTGTTCGGTCATGCGGGCGACAATGCCAAGCACCAGCTCATCGGGTTGCACCTCGGTTGCAAATGGTTGGATGCAACGTTGCCGGCACAGGGCCTTGCCGCTCAAATCATTGCTGGAAAATGCCGCAGCGATACCGGTGCCCGTACTTGGGTCCCAGGCTTGTTCGTCGATACCATTGACGATGCCGACGATCCGCTGGGCGTCAAAACGCAAAAATCCATCGAGGCCCTCGCCAAATTCGGGCGTCAGGATTTCGTCGGCATAGCTAGGCGAAACCGTGGTAACAGCGTCGGCAAATGCGATGCCGGCTTTGAGCATGCTGGCATAGCCCCAAAATTCGCATTGTCGAAAATTGAACGCACTAGCTGGCAACCCCAGTTCGTCATACTGCGCTCGGGTACACAACCCACGAAACGCCAAGTTGTGAATCGTCAATACCGTGGCTCGAATGCTGTCGCCGGCATGAAGCTTTGCCATCATGATTGCGACGCCAGCTTGCCAATCGTGGCCATGCAACACATCGATCGCGCCGCCCATCACGGCGGGTAGTTGCAGCGCAGCGATGCCGAGTGCGGCAAAGCGGATGTGGTTGTCGTCGAAAGCGGTTGCATGGGTAGGGCCATAGAGCCCGTCGCGGTCGAAAAGTTCATCACAAGCTAGCCAATAGTTTGTGATGCTGCTCGCACCGTCGCTGCGCAGTATCTGGCAGGTTAGGGCGCTGTGGCGTAACGCGAATGAAAATGTAACGATCGGCGTTAGCGCAACATCGGCTGCCGCCAGGGCTCGCGCCGTACTTCGATACAACGGTGCAAGGGTTGCAACATGGTGCGCTCCAGTCGCCGCTTGAGCGACGGGTAGCGCGGCGGCGACATCGGCCAAACCACCGGATTGCGACCACGGTGCAAGTTCGCTAACAACATGTACAACGCGAAACGGCATACCCCATGTTGCCACGAATCATCGGCACATACTTCGATGCGCCAAGCAATGAAAGTCCGCCCGCCAGTCCGCCCGTCCGCCCGCAAGTCCGCCCGTCCGCAAGTCCGCCCGTCCGCCCGTCCGCCCGCAAGTCCGCAAGTCCGCAAGTCCGCAAGTCCGCAAGTCCGCAAGTCCGCTCACTCAGCGTCGGAATCGACCAGTGCGTCTTGGCTATACCGCTTGAAGCGCGGGCCCGCCGAATCATAACTGTGGCGGGATTGGCTTGCTACGGCGAACATCCCTGGACGCATCTGTGCGGTTAGCTCGGCTTCGTTGCGCAGTAATTCGGCGACATCGTTAGCTAGCACCATCGGGCCACGCGCAGGTACCAAGGTGCCTTTAGGCAACACAACGATGCCCGACTCGGTGATGAACGGAAAACGCAGCCGATCAGCTTCTGGGTCTTCGCCGATGACGCACCCCGGTTCAATTTTGCAATTTTTATCGAGTAAAACTTTGTGCATCCGCGCACCGGCACCGATATCGCAGCCCGACAAAATAACTGAATCCGAAATTTGCGCACCCGCATGCGCGAAGCAGTCATAGCCCATCATCACATTGCGCAATTGCGCTGATGCGATAATTGAACCTTCGCAGATCAGCGAATCGTCAACTTCGGCGGGGCCAAAGCCTTCGCCGGCCCTCACAAATCGAGCTGGCGGATAGTCGCGTTGCGCACTGCGAATACGCCAGCGTCGATTGTAGAGATCAAGTTCAGGTACCCGGGCCCGCAACTCCATGTTGGCTTGAAAATAGCTATCAATGGTGCCGACATCGCGCCAGTACGGCACCGGTGTCACCGGATCGCCGGGAATTCGATTACCGCCAAAATCGTAGGCCAGGACCTTGGCGCCGTCGGCCATGAGTTTTGGAATCACGTCACGGCCGAAATCATGGCGCGATGTGCTGAGCGCAGCATCTTCGGTCAACGCGCGTTCCAGCGTGCTGGCTTTGAAAATGTAGTTGCCCATCGACACTAACGTAGTGTCGGGCCGTCCTGGCATTCCGGGCGGGTGCTCAGGTTTCTCGACGAAGCCGATGATCCTATGCTGGTCATCAACCTCGATGCAGCCGAATTGATGGGCCTCACTGCGTGGCACGGGTAGTGCCGCGACCGTCAGATCCGCCTGGTGCGAGCGATGAAAGTTATCCATCTGGTCGATCGCAAACTTGTAGATGTGATCGCCACCAAAGACCGCAACCTGTTCAGCGCGAGCATCACGGACTAGATTTAAATTTTGATACACCGCATCTGCGGTGCCGCGATACCAGAATTCGCCCAGTCGCATTTGAGCGGGCACAACTTCGATGTACTCGCCAAAGCCGGACATCCGCCAGTTGCGAGACAAGTGCTTAATCAAGCTTGATGACATGTACTGGGTGAGTACATAAATTCGACGGTAACCAGAATTAACGACATTTGAGAGCACAAAATCGATGATGCGAAATTGACCAGCAAACGGCACAGCCGGCTTCGACCTGTGCAGAGTGAGCGGTCCAAGGCGCGAGCCTTTGCCGCCTGCCATGATCATAACCAGCGTGTCTTTCATCCTGGCACCAACGTGGGCTGCGGAGTAGCAACAAAAATGGCTTGTCGGTAGTAGCGTAGTTCATCGATTGATTCGCGAACATCGTCAAGGGCACGATGGCTTTCGCGTTTGCTTGGCTGTTTTGCAATTGCATCAGGGTGCCAGCGCCGTGACAATTCTTTGATGGTAGAAACGTCGACCATACGGTAGTGCAAACGGGCATCGAGTTTAGGCATGTACCGGCGAATAAAACGGCGGTCTTGATGAATAGAGTTACCGGCCAGTACCGGCCGATCATTGCCGGCAATGTGAGCATTAATAAACGCCAGTGTTGCAGCTTCGGCGGTGGCGTCATCAATGGTGGAAGTTCGCACCCGTTCGGTTAAGCCCGAGGACCCATGATGTTTCTTGTTCCACGAATCCATGGCAGCGAGGACGGCATCATCTTGGCGAATAATGAATTCGGGGCCGACCGCAATTTCGTTGAGTTGGCCATCCGTCAAAATCGTTGCGACTTCGATGATGCGTTCCTTGTCAGGTTCGAGGCCGGTCATTTCCATATCGAGCCACAGCAATACGTCGGAGGCAGCGTGCATGCTTTGAATGGTACGCTGCCTCGGTGGCAGCTGCAACGGTCGGCTGCGTGACGTGATGGTAACGATCTAGTGATGTGAGGTGAGGTGTTCGACAGAGTTCGACGGTCATGGCCGTAGACGGGTAAACGGACCGATGATCTGGCGATGCTGCTGTAAAGGCCTCAGCGAACTTGGTGGTGGCATGATACCAGCGTCGCGGCACCTACCCCCTGCGATGACAGGGTGACCGTTCTCTCGTGACACTCGCGCCACCCGAGCCAGTTGATTTGCGCTCGTCGCGTGGGCCCGGAATGAA
>JAYWHS010000195.1:0-1601 GCA_043777635.1 Kofleriaceae bacterium
TCGGTCGTTGCGCGATTGCATCACCAACGACGCGCCGTTTACGCAGGCCCAGCAATGGAGCGAACGAGCGCACGCTCGGAGCGGGGCCCAGCAATGGAGCGAACGAGCGCACGCTCGGAGCGGGGCCCGCTTCAACGCCATTGCCCAACAACTAACCAGCGCCGTAGCAGCGGTGCATCGCGCTGGCATCGTGCACGGTGACATCAAAAGTGGCAACGTACTGATCAGCCCGGGTTTCGTCGACGATCGGGTGACGTTAATAGATTTCGGGCTGGCCCATCGCACGACACCGTCGTTTGAAATCGATCGCGGCATCTCGGGCACACCCGGATATATGGCACCCGAGTTGTTATCCGGTGAATTGTCGACCCAAGCGTCGGATCAATACGCCCTCGGTGTGGTGCTGTACGAGATGCTTACTGGGGTCCATCCGTTTGAACGCGAATGCGCTGCTGGCGAAGCGCCGCTTGATGGTGATTTCCACTGGCAGCCAACGGCACCTTCGACCTGTGCGCCTACACGCAACATCGCCCCGATCCTCGACCAGGTGGTGTTGCGCATGATGGCGAAGCAGCCCGCCGATCGCTTTGCTAATTTAACCGAATTGCAACACGCGGCACCGTGGCGACAATGTTGACCAAGTAACCAACATGCACCCTCAGCGAATTAGAACTCAGCCCGCGGCACCACATGCACCACATAGATATGATGCAGGTCAGTAGCCGCATCGGCAATTTCAAACACCGCGCCGTCAAGCTCAACGCCATCATCAAGGCGACGGGTCCACGTATGAGCCGGCTGCCCCAAAATGGTATCAAGCGTGAACTGACGCGCCGACACGTTTGTGGTGGTGACGTGTGACACACGCATTGGTAAGGCGGTGGGCGTGGCAGGCCCGGTGGGCGCCCGTGCCGTGAGCGTCAACAACCACTGCAACGCAACAACAAGAAAACCGGCGACAAAGAATCTTGGCATAGCTGGCAATTGTGCAACCTCTAGGCCAGATCGCGGCCGGCGCATGTCCAGCCGACAATGCCCGCGATCCACGGCCCTGCCCCGCCACTCGCCCGGCCAGTACCGTTGGTTGCATGCTTTCCTGTTGGGTTGCTCGCGCACCGCCAAAACGGCCAGATTTTGAAGCATCGAGTGTCAGCCTGGCACAGCATCGAGGCCCGTAGTTTCGATGACGTTGACCGAAAGGCTAGGTAACCAGTCGGATAGCTTGCATTTACTGCCAACGATCCATATATCTACGCCTCCACCGCCATTTTTTCGGTGGCCACCCGATACCCGGCCCAGCCGGAAACGAGGATTTATGAAAGAAGCTACCTTACATCCGCATTATCACCCAGCTAAAATCTCCTGCGCTTGCGGCACCATCCACGAGACGTTTTCGACTCGTGGCAACTTTGGTGTCGACATTTGCTCGCAGTGCCACCCGTTCTTTACCGGCAAGCAAAAACTGCTCGACAGCGCTGGCCGGATCGATCGTTTCAACAAACGCTACGCTAAAAAAGCGTAACCGCTGCACCAGGCACTGCCTGGGTTGGCGTGGGAACTGTTGAATTGAGATCCTTCGTCGCACATCGCTTTAGTACGCG
>JAYWHS010000196.1:0-1598 GCA_043777635.1 Kofleriaceae bacterium
GTACACTGGACCGGGTCAACCCTGAGCACTGGCGAATACAGTCGCGATGCGGTGGCCCAGGCCCCCGGGAAACCCATGATCGTGACGTCGGCGGCACCAAGTTACAATGGCAATGGTGCGCGCTGGAACCCTGAAGACATGTTCGGCGCGGCGTTGGCTACGTGCCACATGCTGACGTTTTTTGCATTGGCCAAAAAAGCCGGCATCGATGTGCAGGCGTACGATGACCATGCCGTCGCTACGCTTGAGATGGTCGACAAAGCCATGCGCGTTAGCACCATCAAACTTACGCCAACCATTGTCGTGGCGGCCGGTTCCGACGACGCCAAAGTGCGTGAGCTGTTTGAAAAAGCTCATAACTATTGTTTTGTCGCCAACAGCATCACGACTAAAGTCGAGATGTCGCCAACTGTTGTCGTCGGCAGCGGCAGCTAACCATGGCCTTGCTTGACGTTGCCCAAGCCCAGCAACGCATCACCGAACTTGCACCACGACTCGAACGCGAAGTAGTGCATCTGCGCAGCGCAGCAGGCCGAGTGCTAGCCAACGACGTTACGGCGAGTCGCGCGTTACCTGGCTTTGATAATTCGGCCATGGACGGTTATGCCGTGCAAGCCGCTGATGTGCCAGCGACGTTACCGGTTACCGGTGTGATCGCAGCCGGTGCCGATGTACATGAACTCACGCCGCTATTGCCTGGCACGGCTGTGCAAATTTTCACCGGTGCACCAATGCCGCCGGGCGCCGATGCCATCGTGATCGTCGAAGATGTGATTCGCGACGGCGCTAACGTCACGCTGCCAGCGGCCACGAGCGGCGATCACGTCCGCCGCACCGGCGAGGATATTGCGATTGGCCAGATCGCTGTTGTCGCTGGATTGCGCCTGCGGCCAGGGGCCATTGCGATGCTAGCCGCGCAAGGCTGTAGCAACATTACGGTACATTGTCGGCCACGCGTTGCCATCCTTGCAACTGGCGACGAATTGGTCGACGTCGATACGGCGCTGCAATCTGGTCAAGTCGTCGATTCATCGGCCCACATGTTGGCTGCGCAAATCGTCGAAGCCGGCGGCGAACCGCACTACCTTGGCGTGGTCGCCGATGAACCCAGCGCTGTGCTCGATGCGTTGCAACGCGCATTGCAGTTTGATGTCGTGCTCACCACTGGCGGCGTTTCGGCCGGCGAACGAGACTATGTGCGACCAGCACTCGCTGCCGCCGGCATCGAACTTGAATTTTGGAAAGTCGCCATGAAACCCGGCAAGCCGTTTGCATTTGGTCAACGCCAAGCTGCCGCGCCGTCGGGTAAGCGCACCACGATGGTATTTGCCTTACCAGGCAACCCAGTATCATCGTTCGTAGCCTTTGAGCTTTTTGTGCGCCCGGCGTTGTTGGCCATGCAAGGCGACCGCAACCTCTACCGGACCAGTGTACCGGTCGTGCTCGTCGATGGTTACCGTAAACCGGCTGGCCGCGCTCACTACCTGCGCGCAACACTGGTCCGTCACGGCACCACATTGCATGCGGTGATTCACCCCAAACAAGGCTCGGCCATGTTGTCATCGGTGGTCGAATGCGATGCGCTCGTCGAAATTCCC
>JAYWHS010000197.1:0-1598 GCA_043777635.1 Kofleriaceae bacterium
CTGATGGCGTACCGTGTGCGGTCAAGGTCCTGGCAAGTCATTTACTCAGCGACGATGCCGCGCTTAAACGGTTTCATCGCGAAGCCCGCATCATTGCAAGCCTGGATGCGCCCAACCTTATTCACATGCTGGAAGTATCGCCGCCGGATGCCAAAGTTCCTTTTATTGCCATGGAACGGCTCGACGGACAAGACCTCGGCAGCTTGCTCAAAGACAAGCCGTTGTGGTCGCAAGCCGATGTCGTCGAGGTCATGCGGGCGATTGCTAACGGCCTGCATGTCGCCCATGCCGCCGGGGTAATCCATCGCGACCTCAAGCCCGCCAATTTGTTCGCTGCAAAGATGGCCGAGGGCACGGTTTGGAAAGTGCTCGACTTTGGTGTTGCCAAAGCCTCGGGTGCAGATGCCACCATGACCGCTGGGCAGGTGGTTGGCACGCCCGGCTACATGGCACCGGAGCAAGCCCGTGGTGAAACTCTTGATGCGCGGGCCGATGTCTATTCGCTTGCGGTGATCGCCTATCGCATGTTGACCGGTCGACCGGTGATCGTTCCAGGCGATTTACCGGCGATGATTCACGAAGTGGTGTATCGCATGCCACCGGCACCAAGTCGGTTGGCGGCGGTGTCGGCGCACGTTGAAGCGGTTTTGATCATTGGTTTGGCCAAGTCTGCGGCGCAACGTTTTGCGAGTGCGATAGCGTTTGCTGATGCGCTCGAAGCCGCTGCGGCTAATCGTTTGAGTCGCGATTTGGTTACCCGTGCTGCGGCGATTCGCGCGCGGACCCCGTGGGATCAGTGGGTGCGTAAGCAATTGTGACGATGATGGTGATACGGTTGCGCTATGAAAGTTTGGGTTTCGTTGTTCACCATCGGCACCATCTTGAGGTTTGGCGCGGTTGCCCACGCGCGTGACGTGCCGGTGGCCACCGCTGCTGCGCTGCGCGAGGCGATTGCAACTGCGATGCCTGGCGATCAGATTTTGGTTGCCGACGGTACGTACGCGCTAACGGATCTTAGTTGCATCACGGCTGGCACTGTTGCGGCGCCGATCATTGTGCGGGCTGTAACGTCACTCGGGGCCAAGTTAGAATTTAGTGGCGTGGAAGGCTTTAAGGTTAGTGGTGCGCATTGGCAGTTTGACGGTCTCGATATTCGCGGCGTTTGTGCTGTTGATGATACCTGCGAGCATGCGTTTCATGTGGTGGGCAATGCCGATGGTTTTGTGTTGCGTAACTCGCGCGTGCGCGATTTTAATGCGCAGCTCAAAGTTAACATCGCTACGGTCAACGCAGCGATCGTCGCGCCCAACGCTGGGCTCATTGAATACAACGAACTGAGTGACACCCGGCCGCGCAATACCGGCAATCCGGTAACCAAGCTCAATATCGACGGTGGCGATGATTGGATCATCCGAGGCAACTACATTCACGACGCGACCAAGCTGGGTAGTAATCAAATCAGTTACGGTGCATTTTTGAAAAGTGGTGGCAAGCGCGGGGTGATGGAGCGCAACTTGGTGATCTGCGCCAAAGATGATCAAAGCGCGAGCACGCGCATCGGTCTGTCGCTTGGTGGCGGTGGCACCGGCGGTGCATTT
>JAYWHS010000198.1:0-1593 GCA_043777635.1 Kofleriaceae bacterium
TGCCGAGGTCAATCGACATCGCCCAACGGTGACCTTTGTATTCATGTTCTTCGAACAACGACAAGCCACGCCCGCCGGCTTCGTCTTGGAAGTATTCACTCTCGTCAGTGGCTTTCCAACTGTGGTCTTCAAACTTGTTGAGTGGCACTTCGCGCACAATCAGTGGCGTACGCTTGGCGATTTCGTCTTGCGCCAGGTTCTTGTTCGGCGCCAATGGATGCGCGCCGCGGAAATCCCAGTGCTCTTGCACGTTGGCTAATTGATAGGCGGTGCCGGTGGCCTTGACGGTAACTCCATTCAAGATGTCGAAACCAGCCGCCGTACGCAACGGGTAAACATTGAAGCCAACCGTTTTTTTATCGAGGCCGCCAACATGGCCAGCCTTCGAGCGACCGCCACCGACTACCAATGCAATCGAACCGCGCGCTTGGCCCGGCATCACGTAACAAGCCACCGTCATGGCTTTGCCAGCCGGACCTTGCAGCGTAATCAACGTGTCGTTCTTAAGGCCGAGGTCAACGGCGGTAGTCGGTGCGACCATCGCGTAATTGTCCCAGGTTACTTTGGTGAGGAAGTCAGGGGTTTCTTGCAACCACGCATTGTTGGCAAAACGACCATCGTAGCTGAAGCCAGATTGTGCAAACACAACTTCGAGTTCGCCGTTTTTACGTGGTGAGCCGCCAAGTTGGCCTGGTTGCAAGCGCGGAGTTTCAAACTTTGGTTCGGCGAGCTGACCTTGTGGTGGTGCCGAATTTGCGATGAACCCGTTGTGCACTGCAAGTTTCCACTTGGCAGTCTTGTCATTTTGAGCATTGAGCAATGCATCTGCCGCCTTGCCCTGGCCTTCAGCGGCCGAAACCTTCTCATATTGGTCTTTGAGCAGTGCTTCGCCGGACTTACCTTGGCCTGCCAAAATTGACACCAATTCCAAGCTGCTGATGGCGCCATAGAGCGGCGCGATTAACGGCTGGGTGATTGTGATGGTGCCATCGTAGCTTAAGGCATCGCCCCAGGCTTCGAGGTAGTGAGTTCGCGGCACGTAGACGCTAGCCACGGCCGAGGTTTCATTGGCGTACTCGGCCAAGTGAACCGAACTGCTAACTTTGGCAAGCGCAGCTGCGAAATCGAGATCCGCAGGCGCGTCAAACACTGGGTTGCCACCGAGGATCACCAGCTGCTTTACTGAACCGGAATTGATGTCGGCAACCAGTTTCTTGATCGAGTCGAGGTGACTTAACCGATCCGGCTCTGCGTCTTCGATGTAATCAAGACATGCCCCAACCGCGCCAATTGCTGCATTGATTTTGGCAACCAAGGCATGCACGGCCGGCGGTTGACGACGACCCGCGATCACCACGGCGGTGCCGCGATTGTCACGAAGTTCCGCAGCCAGATGCTCAACGAAAGGTGCAACTGCAGCCTCTTTCAAGAACTCGGCGCCGGGTGCAGCGCCACCGGAGATGGCGGCATCAAGCGCCATCACCAACGGCAAGATCAGCTCCGAACGCAGTGGCAAGCGATGATCGGCGAGTGCACCGGTATTGGTGAACGCGCTTTCCACCGACCACAAACGGTTCATTTTGTCGCCACCGC
>JAYWHS010000199.1:0-19656 GCA_043777635.1 Kofleriaceae bacterium
TCAGGCAATACAAGTAATTGTTATTGGTCTGCTCGTCGGGCCGTAGCAAAAACATACGGTTCACGCAGCGCCGCGTCAGTGTGTAAAATCGACCAGCTACAACTTGACGAGGTATTCCCATCCTTCGCTTATCTGCGATTCTATAAAATCCATCGCGGAAAATCGCACTTGTTTTAGGTGTGTCCGCATGTGGGACACCGCCTGTCCAGCTGCTGGGTATATTGTCCGAATACCGGACACTTGCGGCGCAATCCTGCAATGTCGCTAGCTTGAGCATGGTGATTTACGCACGTTGCGGAAACTCGGTACTCCGCCAGTGCGCGAGTGTCCGGACTTGCGGACTTGCGGACCGTCAGGGCATAGAGCCGCTCTAAGTAACTCAACTTGGCAAGATTCCCGTCGAAGATAGCTAGCGGGACCGAAACTATCGGCCTTTGTTTAGCCTGCGCCAACGATTGGCCAATCGTATCGGTTGCAGCGACGCGTCCGGTGACGTTACATGTGGCTGAAAACGAATTCTTCGTCAAGGTTAAGGACACCATGTTAAAAGCTGCTTCGGGCTCTCATTTGATCGTTGGAATTTTTGCTGCAACGGCGCTGACGTTTACCCTCGGTGCGTGCGGCAAGAAAGATGCTGGCGGTGGCGGTAAAGCCGAACCGGCCAAAACTGACACGACCAAAACCGCAGCGAAAGCTGAGCCACCGAAAGCCATGAAAAAGCCGCTCACTGTCGAGTTCTTTGGCAAAGTGGTAGCGCCGCCAGCGATTTTGGCGCCGTTTAAACCAGGCATGCCAGTCGCTGAAGCCAAGAAGTTGTCAGCTGATCATTGGTTGCCGCAAGACTCGATCGAGATCGAAGGCGTCAAAGCGATGTGGAGCGACCAAAAGAATCAAACCGAGGTTGGCGACACGTTGATCGAACTGCCGCTCGACAAAATGCCCTTGGTTGCACAGGCGTGGGGACCCGGCGTTGAAGCCAAACGCGGCGGCAATCCGGTAACCATCTGGCGCAATCCAGAAACCGGTATTCGCGCCGAATTGAGCGTGAGTTTCAATAAGGAGAACGGCGATCTGCGGTTCTCGCCGTATTACCCAGTGGCGAAATTTCTCGGCGACGGACCGACGATCGCGTTTTTGCCAAAACCTATCTTGGGACAAACTCTCGACCAAGTAAAAGCCGCGTACCCCGAGCTTGTCGATGGCAAATACATCACGATGCCACTGACGGACTTTGCGTTTTCAGGCACCAACACGGGCGACGCGCTGTACTTTGATCCGAGCGACGGCAGCGGGCCAATCGTGTCGTACATGATCAGCCTGCCGATTGAAAACTACCCACCGTTCAAAGACGAACTGCTAGCACTGTTTGAAAAGAAGTGGGGCAAAGCTAAACCTGGTAAGCCGCCATATCAATCGGACATGGTCTTCAACGCAGCCAACCCGCGCGTTGTTGTAGCGCTCAGCGATCGGGGCGATTTCTCGCTCACGGTCAGCGAAAAATAGTCGCCTGATTCGCTACGGGTGCACGGTGGCGGCCGCCTGGCTGGGTCGGATAACGTACCGCGCCTCGATCGCGCAGCGGCGATGTTGTAGACCGACCACGCGCTTTGCGCGTATATACAGAGCTGATGCAACGCTATGGGTGGAGATTGGCTGTTGTCGTCGCAGGCGTTATGGCGTGCGCAACAATGGCCGCCTGTGGCAGTGCAACAAAGCAGGCTGCTGCAACAACAGGCGGCGGTTCACCAGAAGCCAGAAGCGCCGCACCGGGGGCCGCCACTGAATGCAGTGGCACCTGCGATACCAAACACACATGTGTTCGGGCCCACGAAGATCAACTGTGCGGATGCGAGGTTGTGCAGCAGCCGGTGTCATGCGGTGGTAGCGCAACACGCGACGTCAGCTGGTCCGCGCAGCCGAGATCCAAACAGTGGGTATGTCGGCCGTTGCATCCGCAACGCGACCGCAGCGATGGCTGTCCGTTCGCAGCACCCAGCGCACAAACGGCCTGTACCGGCGCACATCTCTGTCAATATCAAACCGGCAGCTGCGGTGGCTCGATTGCTCAATGGTCTTGTGTCGACAATAAATGGACGTATCAACAAACTCGCAATGCGCCGGTGCTGCCGTAGGTTGCAGCCCGGCGTCGCTGTCGCGCACGCTCGACCGCGCACGTTACGCCAAATCGAACAACAAGACCTGACCGCCGTCGCTGCCTTGGACCTCAATGCCTTCGTCGTTTGTTGCGATTGCATCGCCAGCCTTGAATTCGGCACCGTTAATCTTCACAGCGCCCGTCACCACATGAACCCAGACGCCACGCCCAGCTGCGGCCCGATAGCTCGCAGTTTGGCCCGCTGCAAAATTGCCGGCGAACAGCAACGCATCTTGGTTGACGGTAATCGATGCATCGCGGCCATCGGGCGAAGCCACGAGTTGCAGGCGGCCGGCAAGCAATGCTGGCGCAAAGGCCAGTTGTTCGTAGCCTGGCGCTAAACCCGAAGCCGATGGCATGAGCCAGATTTGCAGAAAATGCACGGGTGTCGTTTTGGACGCATTGTTTTCACTATGTCGGACCCCGGTGCCTGCACTCATACGTTGCAACTCACCGGGCCGGATCACCGAGCCATTGCCCATGGAATCTTGATGGGCCAGTTCGCCATCGATCACCCACGACAAAATTTCCATGTCGCGATGACCGTGCGTGGCAAATCCACCGCCTGGTGCAACGCGATCGTCGTTGATGACGCGCAAGGAGCGAAATCCCATATGCATTGGGTCATGGTATTCGCCAAAGCTAAAGGTGTGACGGCTTGATAGCCAGCCGAAATCGGCGTGACCGCGTTGCGCTGCATGACGAAGGATTTGCATGGCAGTACCGTAATAACGCCGCAGCTCTACGGGAAGGCCCTACCTCGCAACGGATTGTTGCAGAGCTGGCACGACGGTTGACTCAGCGCCCGAGTTAGCGTCGTATGACGCATGGCCGCGCGTCCCAAATTTCCTCCCCAGATCCCGTTCATTATTGGCAACGAGGCCTGCGAGCGCTTCAGCTTTTATGGGATGCGGAATATCTTACGCCCGTTCCTTGCCGCCAGCCTGTTGATGTACTTGCCGCTAGCGGAACGTCAGGGCGCCGCGAAAGATGTGTTTCACACGTTTTTGATGGGCGTGTATTTCTTTCCGCTATTGGGCGGTTGGATTTCCGACCGCTTCGCCGGCAAGTACAAAACGATCTATGGATTTAGCCTGCTGTACTGTTTGGGGCACGGTTTTCTATCGGTGTTCGAAAGCAGCAAGACCGGGTTTTATCTTGGGCTGTTTTTTATCGCGCTTGGATCTGGTGGGATCAAACCGCTGGTGTCGTCGTTCGTCGGCGATCAATTCGACAACAAAAACAGCGCTCAAGCCAAAACGGTTTTTGCAATTTTCTATTGGAGTATCAATCTCGGTTCGTTGTTCGCTTCCATGTTTATGAAACCGTTGCTCAACTGGCAAGGCCCAACCATCGCCTTTGCGGTGCCGGGCATTTTGATGTTGATCGCGACGGCACTTTTTATTGCAGGTCGTAAACGCTACGTGATTACGGCCCCCGCTGGCCGCAATCCGCATAGCTTTTTGCGCGTGGTGTTTAGCGCGTTGTTCGCGAAACCAACCCTGCCACAGGCTCAGGTCGGCCGCGCCCCGAAATCCATGACTCGACGGCCGTTGGCGTATGCAGTGCTTGCGCTTGGCGTCGCTGGCATTGGTGCGTCGATCTATCTCGGCTATAAGGTGGAGGACGCAGCGATCGGTATTGTGCTCGCTATTGTGATGATCATGGCGTCGGTGGCAATCGCTGCATCGCTGACTCTTGAACAAGCACGGGGCCATCATCCTAACGAGATTATCGATGGCGTGCGTTCGGTGCTGCGCTTGCTGGTGGTGTTTGCCTTGGTGTCACCTTTTTGGTCGCTGTTTGATCAGAAAGCCACAGTCTGGGTTGTGCAGTCGGGCGTCATGGAAATGCCGAGCTGGCTCGATAAAGATCAAACCCAAATGATCAATCCCGCCATGGTTTTGATCATCATCCCGTTTAATACTTGGGTATTGTTTCCTTTTCTGCAACGGCGAGGCGTAAACCTAGCGCCATTGCGGAAGATGGCTGCAGGCATTCTATTTGCCAGCCTGGCGTGGGTTACCGTCGGTGTGTTGCAGCTGTTGATTGACGATGGCGCGCAGTTATCATTTCTATGGCAAATGTTGCCATATTTTTTGCTCACCTTCGGCGAAGTTTTGGTTTCAACGACCGGCTTGGAATTCGCGTATAGCCAAGCACCGTTGCCCATGAAGGGCGTCATCATGAGCTTTTGGAGTCTGGCTGTGACCGTCGGCAATTTGTGGGTGTTGCTGTCCGATGCCGCTGTCAAGAACGCGACCGTGACCGAACGAATCGCCGACACAGGTTTGTCCAATACCGCTTTCCTGATGTTCTTCTTCGCAGGCTTTGCAGCACTAGCCGCATGGATGTTTGCCCTTTACGCCCGCAACTTCAAAATGGTTGATAACTACCGCCGCGATACCTCGCAGCCGTAAGTTGCGTACGTCGCGAACACGCTGCGCTACCGGCACCTGAGCGTTATGCATTCGTCACATTGCAGTCGCACCATGCACCATGTTGTATCGCATCGTGACGCGCGTGATTGCGCTGGCTTTGAGTACTGCGCTCGCATGTTCCAGTAACAGACCTGGCTTTGGTTCACGGCCCGCTCCAGCGCCGCGCTTAGTCGTCATGATCGTAATCGATCAACTGCCGGAGTGGGCCTTCGAGCGCAAGCAACCGCACTTGACCGGGCTGTTGCGCTGGGCTGTGGATACCGGCACCTGGACGGTCGGGCAACATCCCTCGGTGGCTACGTTAACCGCGCCGGGTCACTCGTTGTTGGGCACCGGCATGCCGCCGGCCTATAGCGGCATCATTGGCAACGAGTGGTGGCGCCGCGACCTAGGCAAATCACTCAAGAGCGTCGAAGCGCCCAACGGTGATCGTTCAACGATGTGGTTGCGCGTCCCTGGGATTGCTGACGCAATGGCGCGGTTTGCACCGACGGCCAAGGCGGTTTCGATCAGTCTCAAAGACCGAGCCGCGCTGTTACCTTTGGGCTTACATGGCGGTACCGCTGTATACTACGACGCCAAAAAAGTTGCCTGGGCCACCACCAAACCTGCGCCCTGGGTTGCTCGATTGAATCATGACGCGCCCATCGCCGCGCGCTTTGACTACCAGTGGGATGTCCGTGATCCGGACATCATCGCGACGTTGAGCGGTGGCCCCGACAATGCGCCAGGCGAACTCGGCGAAAAGGGCTTTGGTGCCACGTTTCCGCATCGGTTGCGCGATACCAAGGATCCTGCCGACGCTATTTTTGCTACGCCGCTCGGCAACGAGTTAGTCATTGAGGCTGCCCAAGCTGCGGTGGTCGCTGAACACCTCGGCTCCAACGCTGTACCCGACTATTTGGTTGTTAGCTTTTCGGCGCACGATTACGTTGCTCATGGCTGGGGCCACGAATCATGGGAGGCGTGGGACCTCCTGTTACGCCTGGATACATCATTGGCTGAATTCAAAAAATACCTGGACACAAAAGTCGGCGCCGGCCAATGGTCGCTGATCGTTACCTCAGACCACGGCGCTGCGCCGCTGCCTGAACGGCGGATCGCTGCCGGCCTTGCAGGCCAGCGCTATGCATATCAACGCATCGTCGACGCGGCGCAAGCTGCTGCCCTGGTTGTGCTAGGCGAAGGCAGCTGGGTTGCGGACACGCGGTATCCAACGCTATTTGTTTCGAGCGCGCTGTTGGCTCAACCAACGCCAAAGCGCGATGCGGCGCTACAGGCGATGCGCGCTGCGATTGCACAGTTGCCTGGCATCGCTGCTGCGTATCTCACCGCCGAGGTTGCCGGGCATTGTGAAACCCGTGTGGATGAAGCGTTGGCATTATGTTTGGCGCTTGATCCGTCGCGTTCAGGCGAAATTGTATTTCTGCCAGCGGAAGGCACGGTGCTTCACGAAAGCGACGAAGCCGTGGCCACTCATCATGGTTCACAATGGGCGTACGATCGTCTGGTGCCTGCGATTATTGTTGCGCCGGGTTGGCTTCACACGACATTGCCAGCGTTGCCGAACTCAGCTCGACCCACCCGCACCGTAGCGATGACGCAACTTGCGCCAACCGTGGCGATGTGGCTGGGCTTGCCAGTCGATGTTTTGCGAAATCCGGCGCTGCCATCGACGGTGGTGCTCAGTACACCGCTGCAACCAGATCAGCAGTAGCGACCCGCATACCCTGGCAGTTGTGTCGAGTGAGCAGCATTGCTACTAGTCGGTCGCAGACAACGTTGCGGCGACTTGTTCGATGGCCTTCGCCATGTCGCGTGCGGTTGGGTAGCGTTGCTTCGGATCTTTGTGCAACGCTTTTTGAATGACTGCATCGAGTGGGCTCAATTTACCCCCCACGATTGTCGCTGCGGGTTGATTGTGCAGATGGAGCTCGATTAAATCGAGGTCATTGACGGCGGTGAACGGTGGTGCGCCGGTGAGTAATTCAAAAAGAATTGCGCCGATGGCGTAGAGGTCACTGCGTTGATCGGCACCTTCAACCCGCAGCCGTTCGGGCGCGATATAGGTCAGGCTCCCTACGATAGATCCGGTTTGGGTTAACGCTGCGCCACCTTCGAGGGCAGCAAAGCCAAAATCGATCAACACCACGCGATCAATCGGACCTGGCGACGGCTCCAACATGATGTTAGCCGGCTTGAGATCGCGATGTAAGACGTTTTGTTCGTGCACCGCAGCGAGGCCTTGCAAGGCTTGCCACGCGTAACTTGCTGCACGCAGCGCGGGTACGGGGCCGTTGGTTTTAATCACGCTGCGCAATGATTTACCGCGCAGCAGTTCCATGACCAGATACGGTTCCCGGCTGCGGGTCACACCGCTGCCTAACAGCGCAGCGACATTGCGGTGACGAATCATCGCTTGCACGGCCGCTTCTCGTTCGAAGCGCAGTTTCGATTCAAGTGATTTTTCTAATTCAACGGTAATGATTTTTACCGCAACGGCGAGTTGGGTCTGCTGATCGATTGCGCGATACACTTCGGCGGTGGCGCCTCGGCCAATCAGGCGCTCAAGCCGATAGCGATCGTCGAATACGTTACCACTGAGGTCGGTGCCGGACACCCCTCTTTATAGCAATGTCCTGGCCCGAATTGGGCGCACGCGGCGCAATAGCTTGGGGCAGGGTGTGTTACCACTGGAATCGATGACTGGTGCCTCTGATTTGGCTGCCCAAACCACCGATAGAGTCGCATTGCCTCGGCATTTTGCGCATCGCCATTTGTTGAGCATGCGTGACTTATCGGCCAGCGATATTATAACCATCCTTGATCTCGCTGAGCTGTTTTGGAAGCTCGGCGAGCAACCGGTGAAAAAGCTCGCAGCACTGCGTGGCAAAACCGTGATCAATCTGTTTTTTGAAAACTCGACGCGGACCCGGACCTCGTTTGAGATCGCGGCCAAACGCATGGGTGCGGATGCGGTAAATATTAGCGGCTCCTCCTCGTCAACTACCAAAGGCGAAACGCTGCTCGATACCGTTCGTAATCTCGATGCGATGCATCCCGAAGTTGTCGTCGTGCGCCACGCTTTTGGCGGTGCAGCTGACATGGTTTCGCGTCACTTGGCGGCAAGTGTGATCAACGCGGGCGATGGTCAACACGAACATCCGACCCAAGCGTTGCTGGATGCCGCTACGATTCGTCGACATAAAGGCCAGATCGCCGGGCTTACGGTTGCCATCGTCGGCGACATCGTGCATTCGCGAGTCGCACGTTCCAACATCATCGGGCTGGCAACGTTGGGTGCGCAGGTTCGCGTGTGTGCGCCGCACACTCTGATCCCGCGGGGCATTGAACAAATTGGCGGCGAGGTGACGCAGCAACGCGTCGCGGTGATGCATAAACTCGAAGACGCACTTGATGGGGCGGATGTTGTGATGATGCTGCGAGTGCAAAATGAACGCACGGTTGGCGAAGCCCCACGGTTTCCCAACGCGCGTGAGTTTTCACGTACCTACGGATTATCCGACCGCACGTTGGCCATGGCCAAGCCTGATGCCATCGTGTTGCATCCCGGTCCAATCAATCGCGGCGTTGAAATGTCACCAACCGTGGCGGATGGTGCTCAGTCGCTCATTTTAGAGCAAGTTAGTTGGGGCGTGGCCGTGCGGATGGCGGTGCTGCACTTGCTCACTGGTGGATCCGCGACGGAGATTGCGTGACGGCGGCGATTGTAGTGCGCGGCGTGGTGAAACGGTTCGGCAATCACACTGCCGTGGAAGACGTTTCGTTTACCGTGCCGCGCGGCATTGTATTTGGGATTTTAGGTCCCAACGGTGCGGGTAAGTCGACTTTGCTGCGCATGATCAACGACATCATCGCGCCCGATGCGGGTGAGATAACAATCTTGGGTTCGATGAAACCGGGTCGCCAAGCGAGTGGTCATGTTGGTTACTTGCCCGAAGAGCGCGGCTTGTATCCGAAGATGAAAGTCGCGCAAATGATTCAGTTCATGGGCGAGCTACGAGGGCTCACGGTTGCAGACGCCAAGACGCGCGCCGCCATGTGGCTGGAAAAGTTAGGGCTGACCCAGTGGAGCAACAATAAAGTTCAAGATCTGTCCAAGGGCATGCAGCAAAAAGTGCAGTTTGCCACCGCTTTGATTCATGAACCGGAATTAGTAATTCTCGACGAGCCATGGAGTGGTCTCGATCCAATTAACGCTGAAGTGTTGCGCACCACCGTCGACGAAATTCGGGCCGCCGGGCGCACGGTGATGTTTTCGACCCACCAAATGGAACAAGCGGAAAAGATCTGCGACGCAGTCTGCATCATCGCGCGTGGCCGGTTGTTGCTTGAAGGCACCCTCGCTGACATTAAACGCGCGGCCGCAGCCGACCGCTTAGTTGCTGTAGAAACCGTCGACCGTGCCTCCCACGACCAAGCCCATGCCGGGGTTTTCGCCGATCGCAGCCTAGTTGCAAATGTCCGACCAGCGCGTGGTGGTCAAGGCGACGAAACCGTGCTGGAACTCGCAGCAAATGCTAGTGCGCAACAAGTGTTGGCGGCGCTCGTCGGCACCAGCATTGCAGTGCGAAAATTTGAGGTGGTGACGCCCTCCTTGCATCAGATATTTGTCGATCAGGTGGGTGCAGCCAACGCTGCGGTGGCCGAGCGGCGCGAGCAAGTGGGGGCAGCGACATGAGCGCACATCGTAGTTGGCTGGTGATTGCACGGCGTGAATTTTTGGAGCGCGTGCGCACCAAATGGTTCTTGATTGCGACGTTGTTGGGGCCGGTGCTGATGCTGGGTATCATCCTAGTACCTGCACTTTTGGCGCGCACCGGCGGCGACAAAAATCGCATTGCGCTGGTCGATCGCACCGCACCCGCAGATCAAGCTTTACATGTGGTCGATCAGCTGCAAACTTTGCTGACCGCAGCTGGTTGGACCGTCACGGTTGCGCCGCCACAAACCACCGATGCAACGCTGTTGGCCCAAGTTGCTGGCGAAAAGTTAAATAGTTTTCTCGTGGTACCGGCCAATCCGCTGGGTGATGGGCAATTTGTCTATCGCGGTGACAATGCGTCGAGCCAAGAAGTGCAGCTCACGCTATTTCGATCGATCGCCGGTGTGGTGGTTACCGCGCGCGGCACAGCGTTAGGTTTGACGTTGCCGCAGCTTGCGGCGCTCAATGCGCCGCCATCGATTGATTCGCAATTGACCACCGGGCAAGCCAAAGGTTCGTCGGGCACCGCAGCATTTGTCATTGGCTATGCGGTTATGATCATTTTGTATTTCGCGATCACGTTGTACGGCGTCAACGTCATGCGCAGCGTCGTTGAGGAAAAAACCAGTCGAGTTGTGGAGCTGATGGTCGCTGCGGCTAAGCCGCGCGACCTAATGGCCGGTAAAATTATCGGCGTTGGTGCCGTTGGAATTGTGCAGCTCACGGTGTGGTTGGGGATGGCGGTGTTGACCTTGGCGTATCGCGATCAGCTGTTGGGTATCTTTGGCGTGAGCAGTCGTGGCGCAGTGCTGCCGACGTTGGCGTTCACCCAAATTGTGGTCGTCTTGATCTATTTCTTGTTGGGCTATTTTTTCTATGCAGCATTTTTTGCAGCGGTTGGTGCGATGGTTTCATCCGATCAAGAAGCCCAACAAGCGCAAACCCCGGTGACGTTACTGCTGATGCTACCGGTAGCTTGTGTGTCATTGGTCACCAACAATCCGCGCGGCCTCACCGCGCAAATCTTGACCACCATTCCTTTCACGTCACCAACCCTAATGCCGATGCGCTATTTGCTCGGTGGCGCAACGTTGTTGCAATTGGTGGTGTCAATGTTGGTGCTGATGATTTCGGTTGTCGTCGTCGTCGTGCTGGCGGCTAAGATTTATCGCGTTGGCATTCTGATGTATGGCAAACGTCCATCGCTACGCGAAGTGCTCCGTTGGCTGCGCTACTAACCGTGACACGGCTGAATTGCCGGGGTTGGGCGGGGCAGGTACGGCTCGATACTCACGCTGTTGGGACTTATTTAAGAGAAGATCGGTCAACAAGTAGCGCGCAGTCCGACGGTTACACTACAATAATGACATGAGGCTGGTTCCCGTATTTGTCGTGAGCGTCGTTGCGTTGCATGGGACCGCTGCGTGGGCTCAACCTACCGCAGACAGTCCAACCCCGGAACCTGCCAGCGAGTCGTCGATTCATGTGGGTAGCATCGGCGTCGCGGCCATGCCGGGCGGCTTGCACGTCGCTGCTGCAGCGTTGTCGCCCAAAGGCACGTTGTCGATGTATGGCGTCGCTGGCTACGGTCGGCGCGGCGGATTGTTGGGTGGCAAGCACGTCCTCAATCGCTTCACCGGTAGCGTTGCAATTTCGTATGCGCCACTTGATGGGCTCATGATCGGCTTCGAGACCGACGGCCGGTTGGATAAACATTCTGGCATCGGCGCTGCCGAACAAGGTTTGGTCGGCGATCCACGCTTGTTCCTGCGCGGTAGCAAAACCTTGCGTGCGGTGGCCTTGGGCGCACAGTTAAGCGTGTTGATTCCCGGCAAAGATGCACCGTCGTTTGTTTTCCCTGCCACCACCGTCGAAGCTCGTGCCTTGGCCTCGTTTGCCGCTGGTCCAGCAACGGTTTCGGTAAACGCAGGCTTTCGTTTAGATCGCACGTACAAGTCGCTGGTTGACGCCGATGGCGACCCAGTAAGTCAAGATAGTTTCGTGCGCGAAGATCAGGTCTCGTTAGGCATCAGCAAATACAACGCCGGCGTTGCTGGCGTGCACGCATATATTCCCTTCGGCAAAGCGTATATTGGAGCAGAAGGCAGCGCCGATTTTTTCATCGGCAGCGAAACCGGTAAAGAAAAGCCAGGGCCAACCATTCGCGGTGGCCTTAGCGGTGGTTATCAACTTGCTGATCGGATTTCGGCGTTTGCCTATGTCGAAGGTAGCAAAATCGGCAAAATTTCCCTCGCTGCTAACGCTGCGAACCTGATTCCTTTGGTGCCGTACGAGACTACCTTCACGGTTGGGCTTGGCGTGTTCGCGAGTTTTGGTGGGCCATCGGGCTCAGATAAAAAATTCTCCGTGGTAGCTAACAAACAATGTCAGCATCCTGACGATCCACAGGCGAATAATCCTGCTGATCGCGACTGCCCGCCGAAGGTGCAGAAAAAAGCCACCTTGATCGGCTTGGTCAACGACGATGCTGGTCAGCCTGTGGTTGGTGCTAAAGTTGAAGTCAAAGTCGCAGACAAAATCGGCAGTGCCGTTACCGATTCCAAAGGCACATTCTCGATTGGCGATCTGCCTTTGGGTGATTCGCAGCTCAGCATCGAAGTCGACGGCAAAAAGCCCGTTACGATCGGCCAAGTGCTGGTCGAGGGCGAAAATAAACCGGCTACCTTCACACTTGAAACCATTTTACCACCAGGTGAGTTGCGCGGCGTTGTGCGTTCCCAAGCCAATGGTAAACCGTTGGCGGCAAAAATTATTGTCGCAGCTACGGCGACAACGGCGGCGCAGACCACCAAAACTGAGGCCGACGGCACCTTTGCAGTAGCGTTACCGCCAGGCACGTACAGCGCAACGGTGACGGCTGATGGCATGTCGCCGCAGATCCTCGAAGTCGTAATTGAAGCCAACGGCGTTGCCATTAAAAACGTCGATTTGCGGAAGAAGTAAAGTCATGGTCCTACGCACCACCATCAGCAGCGTGATGCTACGCGCTGGGTTGCCAGTGGGTACTGGCCTGGCGCTGGTGGCACCGATTTGCGTCGGTGTGTTGCTCTCCACAAGTGCGTGCAAAAAGTCTAACAAGGGTCTTGCGACCTTGGTTAGTGCGGCTGGGCCGGTCGAGAAAACCGGTGCCAACTCGGAATGGAAAAGTGCCGCTATTGGCACGGCATTTTCACTTGGTGACGCTGCGCGAACCGGCGATGGCAATGCTGCGTTCAAACTCTCTGGAGGAGCTGAGTTGGCGATGGCTCCGCACACCGTGTTGCGGTTTGGTGGTGCGAGCAAAGACTTTTCGGTTGAACTTGGCGCAGTCGAGCTGCGTGGCACGGGCGCGTTCAACTTGGAAATGGGCCGGATCGAAATGGGCAAAGGCGGCGGGGTGCGCATTACCCGCAGCGGCGTCACCGGCACACAGTTCGACCTGTTGATGGGAGATGTTTCGGTACTCCGCGATGGCAAAGCTGTTACGTTAGAAACCGGCAAGCCATTTATGCTTGAGTTGGGTGACATCCAAGTTCAAGTGAAGCCGGTCGATGCCCCGGTGGTCGTCGACGCTGCAATCGCGGATGCTGGCATGGCGTTTGTGATGGGTGAGATATCGATCGCAATTACCGGTAACAAAGCTGAGTTGATGCTGCCCGGTAGTAAAACCTGGACGCCGGTCGCGGCGGGGACCAGCGCGTTACCGGCTGGCGCAACGCTGCGGTTGGGTGGTGGCACCACCGCCAAGCTTGTTCGAGCGGGCACCACGCTTGACCTCAGTACAGGGTCGCGAATCGCCGCCAGCGAGCAATTCGACCTCACCATGCAGAGTGGTATTGCCATCGCATCGGTCGAACAAGGGACCAACGGTACCGTGCGGCTGCCTGGCGGCTTGACCGTGTTGCAAGGCGAAAAAGGTCCGGCCTCGACGCGCATCGATGTCGATTCGCGAGAATCTAAAGTTGCGGTGACGCGCGGTACCCTCGAATTGACATCGCAAGATGGCACCAAGCTGCCGCTCGCGCGCGGGGAAAGTGCTGCGCTCAGCAAAGCCGGAGCTATTCGCGTCATTGATGCAATTCCGAGTTATTTTGACCTCGAGATCGCCGTTGGAGCTTCGCTGCAAATCCACGATCCCAAAGGTGCCACCGCCGTGCGCTTCAATTTTGGTGATCGTTGCTCGGGCGGCAACGGCGATGTGGAACTTGATCGGGACAATCGATTTAAAACGCCGCGCATCAGCAGTGGTCAAGGTTCGGCGAATCACATGATTGCAGGTGGCTGGACCTACCGGTTGCGTTGCAACGGCAAAGTCGCAGCTTCGGGCCGCATCTCGGTGGTGCGCGATAGTGGAGAGCGACGGTTGGCGCCGACGGTGCCAACCAATCCTGTCGAAACTGACGGCCGTAAATATTCAATTACCTACCAAAGCCAGCTACCTAACATCTTGGTGAAGTGGAAGGGTGCGATCGGTTCGAACTTCACATTGTTTGTTGCAACCGGTGGTAAGTCGCAGAAGTTCACCAGTGCAACGCCGCAGGTTACGGTGCCCGGTAAAGCCCTCAAAGAAGGCCAATTTACCTACTGGTTCGAGCGCGAGGACGGCCTTAAATCCAAAGTCTCGACGCTGCTAATGGATTTTGATCAGCAAGCTGCGCAGGTTTATATTGAAGCCCCGCAAAACGGCAAACCGTTTGCAACACCACTTGAAGTCCGCGGTGCAGCACTTGCTGGCTGGACCGCATCGACCACCGAAGGTGTGGCGCTCAAGTTAGACAAGCAACGGCGCTTTGCAGCGCAACTTTCAACGCCGAAAGGCAACGCGTTTGCGATCCGATTTGTGCATCCACAATTGGGCGAGCACTTGTACGTTCGCCGTTCGAAGTAGCCGTCTCGCAGCTACTGCATACGCGCGTAGTCGGTTTGTTCGAGTAGGTACATCAAGCGCGCTAAATTGAGGCGCGCTTCAGGTGAGCGAACTTTGGCTAACAAATCTTTGAGCCGCGATTGGCCGTCGAGCAAAGCGTGGACTCGCGTGAGTGCGTCGCCCAAGCCAAAGACATCGAGGTCGGTTTGACTGGCTTGATCCGAGAAGATAAAACGATTTTGATTCTGAGTTTCCCACGCTTCAATGAATTCGCGATTGAGCAAGCCCGCACCCGAGCCAAGAATGCGAAACGAATCGAGATGCAAGGGCCGGGCTTTCCATGGATTACGGAAGCCAGGCACAAATGCCGACGAGCCTTGCGTCCAACTAAACGCGGAAGTCAGTTTGGCGGCGACTTGCTTGGCAAAAAGTCGGTATGCATCAAGCGGCGTAATCAAATCGAGCGCGACTAAGGTGTCGGCTAACTTGCCATCAAAGCGATGAATCACCGACAGCGCGCGTTGGAGCGCTGGATTGTTGAGCACGCCTTGGGCGACCAAAAATTCGCCAAACCGTTCGCTGGTTACGTTGGAGTGAATGAACTGAGGCTGGCCTTCCATGAAGAAGACTTGTTTGACAACGCCTTGTGAGTTGTCGAGGGTAATCAGGCCTGAGCGATGTTGCTTGGCAATCTCGTGGATGACACGCAGCACCGAGACCTGGGCTAGGTCTTGTTTTTCAGGCTCGGCCTGATCGATGGTGTCATTTTCGTCGGGGTCGGCCAACACATCGGCGTCGTCGACGATCATGTAGGACGACGAAGATTCGTCGGCAATTTCGACGTCTGGTGTGCCCTCGGAACTGTCGATCCGGCTGCTCGGGTTGCTACCGGCTACTACCGGCAGTGCGGCGCTGATGAATTGGGCTCGTGCCGCGCGCGCTTCGGCTTCGGCTTTCGCCATGTTCATGCGGGTGTTTGGGCCGCTTAATCCACCGCCCGACTCAATTTCCGGAATACCTTCGATTTCTTCGTAAATATCAGCGGTTGGTGCCCCAGCAACCGCAGCCATAAACTCAGCGAGGTCGCGATGAGTCGTCGAGGTATTGCGCCGCAGCCACATATCGATATCGTCGCGAAATTGCGCTGCGGTGTTCCAGCGTAATTCGGGCCGACGCTGCAGGGCTCGGATGACGAGCTCGCGCAAGCCATCAGGAAACTCGCTAGCGTACTTGTGCAAACGGTCGAGGCGGGCGTCGCGGACCGCCAATAGAATATCAAGGTCGTTGGAGGCTGCGAACAACCGCCGCGCCATAATCATTTCGGCTAACAAAATGCCCACCGCGAAAAGATCTGAGCGGGAATCTATTTCCGCACCCGATACTTGTTCCGGCGACATGTAGCCATATTTGCCTTTGAGGGTGCCCGCTTCGGTTTTGTGTTGTCGCTCGACTGCCCGAGCAATACCGAAGTCGGTGAGTTTAATATCGCCGCGCCACGACAACAGCACATTGCCAGGGGAGATATCGCGATGAATTACTTCAAGGGCGCGACCGTTATTGTCGCGGGCGCGATGGGCGTAGTCGAGTGCATCGAGTACATCGCGTGCAATGAGCGCGGCGAGATCCGGCGGCAACCGAATTTGAGTTCGTGCACATTCGCGCAGAAGGCCAAGTACGTCGAGGCCATCAACGAATTGCATCGCAATGTACGGCGTGTCGGCGTCTGTTCCCAGTTCAAAAACCGCAACGATATTGCGATGATCAAGTTGCGCGGTAATGCGTGCTTCGTCGATGAACATTTCAACGAACGTGGGGTCATTGGCCAAATGTGGCAGGATCTTTTTGATCGCTACCAGTTTTTCGAAGCCGTGTTGACCGGTCAACTGCGCCTTGAATAGCTCAGCCATGCCGCCGACGGCGACTCTGTCGAGAATTTGATATCTCCCAACAGTTTTGGGCATTGGCGCCGACATGGGGAGAAGTATACTCCGACCTGGGGCGCCGCAGTATCAGCGATGCTTACTCTTTGCCGGAGTCGTTTTTCGCGTCGTTTTTCGCAACAGGAGTGCTGCCGGGGTCAACCAAGGTGATTGAGCCATCGGCATTCGCACGGACTCGCGCGTCGGGTGGCAAGGTGTCGGCATGTGCTAGCGCGCGTAACCCAATGGGTGGTGTGATTCGGCCGATTGGCTCGGTCGAGTCGCTGGAGGACACAACAGGGGAGCGCTCGGGAATGCCATCACGCATCACTCGCATCGGTTGGGTCAGACGTGGCCCACTGGGTCGGCCGGCGCGCGCTGAGGCGCTTTTGGTGGCCGCATCGTGCGCGTCACTTCGGCCACCATCTTTGTTTTCTTCGAGCTTCGAAAAATCCACTGGTTGGGTCGCGTCGCGCTCCTGAAAGTCACGTAGGCCGGCGGCGGTGCGCACGCGCTTCACTAACACCACGATGCCTGTGATGTTGTCGTGGCCGCCGCGTTCTTTGGCTTGTTCGACCATGGAGCGAAGCGACGCTTCTGGGTCTTCGCCAGCCATGGACTCAGCGATTTCTTCTTCTGATTGAAAATAGTCGTGCAGGCCGTCGGAGCAAACCAACAGCATGTCCCCGCTCTGCAATTGCAGGTGGGCCATTTCTACGCCGACTTCGGCGGAAACGCCGATGGCATTAACTAAGACATTCCGGTAAGGCGAGACCGCTGCTTCTTCGGCGGTCAATTTACCTTCGATTACGTGTACTTCTGCAACCGTATGATCCGTCGTGATTTGCGAACACTGACCGTTGCGAAGTAGATAGGTACGGCTATCGCCGACGTGAGCCACAAAAGCTTCGGCACCAGCAACCAATAACACATCGAGGGTGGTGCCCATGCCGTGTTTTTCTGGTTCGGCGGTGCCGCGTGCGTAAACAGCTTGGTGGGCGGTTAATACCGACGATTGCAGAGTTTGGACCAGTATTCGCCGACCCCGTTCATCCGGTGCGTTGGCGAATGCTGCCGTCTGGTTTTTTGCATCCGTGAGGGTCTGTGTAACAGACTCAACCGTCATTGCCGATGCAATTTCACCAGCGGCGTGACCGCCCATGCCGTCGGCAACAATAAAAAATCCTAGCTCGACATTAAAATTAGCTGAGTCTTCATTGTGCTCGCGCACCATGCCTACATCAGTAATCTGCCAAGCGGCGAGGTCGACTACTGCCGTGGACGGCATAACCGGTACGGCTTCGGTTTTTTCGGGGTCGGTTGTCATTGGCGTTGCGCTACGCGCTTTGGAATTGTCACCCGACCGCCGCGATCAAGCAAGCGATTGCGGGCGCGGACTTCGGCTGTGGGCCATGTTAGGGTGCTCGCCGTGGCACTTGAACACGTTGCACAGGGCCAAACCCGAATATTTATCCCAGGGGTAGCGCCGGATCCGCGTGGCATCCTATTGGGCAAGTCATGCGTACTAACGTTTTCCACAGTGGAAGGCGCGGTATCTTGGCTGCGCTTGTACTCCGCCGAGGCATCCCTCGACGAGCTGTTAGCAGGAATGGCGATTACCAAAGCGACGACGGCGTTGGGCACCCGCGATATTTTGTTGCGAATCCCTGCGATCTCGTCGCACGCGGTTGATCGCGCAGCGCGCATTACCCGCATGTTAGGTGGCGAAATTTACACCGGTAGCACGAAACACTTCGTGAAATACCGCGACGACAAATCGCCCTATGGCTACGACGTGGTTGATGTTGGGCCGGCGCCGGCTGACGTAGATACGTTGCTGTACGGCGATGATTTTGTGCAGTCGTATCGCCACGCAGGCGATCTCCCCTTTGAACGGTTGTTGTTTCGGCTGTCATTACGACGCTTGCCTGGCGGCGATCGCCTCACTGAATCAGATCGAGAAGAATTGGTATTGGTGGTCGAGCGAGGCTTGGCCGAAGGCGTGGTGCGATATTTCTGGCGCAATCGGGTCAGCGCTCGCACCGGGCTTTTTTCGCCGCAGAAGCGCAGTGCGTTCGACGAAGGTCGGTCCGAACGCGGATTCATGTTGTTTATGGTTCGCGGCTTGCCTGAGCGCATGCTGAAGTTGTTTTTGGGTACACCCGGCATCGATGTGTTTCGTCCGCGAGGTAGCGCTTGCGCGGTAGCGGTAGGCTTTCAGCACCCGATCGACTTGACCTCGTGCTCGTCGGTTTTTGGCAGAGACAAATATCATTTGTTCTGGCCCGGAGATCGCGTCGATGTCTTGCCTGGGCCACTCGAATTGGTCGATATCGCAGACCTCACCAAATTGGATATCAATATCGATAAAGCCATCGCGGAAAAGCCGTTTGCCAACGGCGTCAACGACCCCATCGCGGTAGATTTTCAGTTGGTGCCGACGCTGGTGCCAAGCGCCCGTATCGTCGGTACTTTGATTGACAATGCGCAGCGCGACTGGTTAAAGCGGTTATTGTTTGCATTGCCACCGGCCTTGCTGCGTGGTCAACGCGTCGCAGTTACCGATCGCGGGATCTTGGTGGTTGCTGATGCAGTGGCAAGCAAAGCCAGCGATGCATTTGGAGTTGTGCCGCTGGGCCTACCACTCAAAGCAATCGCACCGGGGCTGTTGATTCCGGTCGGCCTCGATATTGTGCCTCGGGTTTCGCCAGAGGTGTTAGCGCGGGCCTTAGGTCACAGTTCGGGTATGGTCACGATCTTGGTCCCAGATCGGCCAGCGTTTCGTATTGCGGAATCCGATTTGGTTGCCTTGGAGCGTCGCACCATCGCTAAACTTGAAATCGAAGCAGCGGAAGTAACCGACATGTCGATCCCTGCGACCACCAGCCCTACCGTAGTCAATGATCCGGTTGGACGGTTCTCCTTGTGGGGGTTTGCCGACGTCGAGAATCGCAAGTTGCTCGGCAGCAGTAGCGATGGCAAAGGTGGCGGCAGTGATCGTGGCGAGGGGTAATTCGTAGCCATGGCCAAACGCAATGTGGTTCAGTTTTTTGAAAATTTTGCACTGCCACTGGTTGTTGGTGGCGAGCTGCACGTCGGAGCGCCGATCTCACTGCTGGAACTTGAGACGTTGGTAACGGAAATGGATCGCGCGTCGCACGCCACCGTGGCCATTGATGATGCACGCGAGTTGGCGCTGGCGCCACTGTTGTCGCGGGTGCCGGCCATGCTGTTGGAGCCCGAGGATTTGTCGCTGCTTGCGGCCCTGCACAATGCGTTATTCTTGGTGCATCCGCGCGCCGATACGTGGCTGGTCACCGACCGTGCCCGTCGTCGAGTTGTCGACGCCTCGCTAACCATGGCGTCGGTGCCGCTCACCGCCGTGAAGCGGCGAATTTTGGGGCGACACGGCTTGTTGCACCAGTTGTTTCGCATCACGCGGGACGATGTGGCGTTGTCGTGGTGGACTGGGTCAGCCAAGTTTTATGGACAAACACCACCGAGCCGTTTGACTGCATGGTCGGGCCTACGGCGCGTCGCAACCACCG
>JAYWHS010000200.1:0-1592 GCA_043777635.1 Kofleriaceae bacterium
CCTCACCGTCCGCGCCGACATCGGCGTGTGCGCGGCCGAGCTATCGCCGGGCGTAACAGCTTTGATGTTTCTCGATCACAATGGCGCCGTGGTCGGTGCGATAGAGGGTTACGTTGAGCTCGCTCAACCAGCCTTGGTGCCGATCCATCGCGCCTGGCCGCGTCGCTCGTTAGTCCCGGTACGTGTGCCCGCCGGGTATGCATTTACAAGTCCTGATGCAAAAAACATCCAGGGGCGTGAACTCGCGATTGCACTGTGGTGAACTCACTACACATTTTGTCGTCGAAAATATCGCTCGCATCGTGAATTTTGCGCTTGCGGCATGGTCCCACCGCCATGCGCGTTTCATTTGCCATCGTATCGTGTGCGATCACGCTGAGCGGACTAGCAGTCGCCCATGCAACACCGTCAACCCAGTGCCCAACTCGGCCATTACCGGGACCGATTGCGCCACCGCAACCAAACGCGACGGCCACTGCGGCCGCCAGCTTTGATGCGTACCTGCCTTCGGTTGAAGTTAATGCTGCGATCGATGCGCATATCGACATCACCGCGACCACAGATTCGACCGTAAGCGCGACCGTAGAGCAATCACCACCAGCACCTGCATTTAGCGGCGCGGGATATGCCACCAGCTTGGCGAGCACGCTGAGTTCTGACACCCCGCTCACGACTGTGCATTGGGAAGGTGGCCTCGCCATGGCGATTGGCCTAGACTGGAGTTCGGACATCAATGTCCACGCTGCCTTTGGCTTACAGGTCGACGCAGTTCGGATTGCAGCCGAATACACGATGAACAAAGCTCACAGCGAAACCATGGATCCAACCTCGACGTGGCGCATGCTCGAACACTGGGGCCAGAACCAACGCGTCGGACTTGCCGGACGGTATCGCTTAGACCTCGGCGCCGAAGATTTCGGGGTGGGCTTTTACGGTGAAGCAGGGCTCGGCCTCAACCTTACCAACTGGGCAAAACAAGCCGACACGCATCGGAGCGATGTTATGTTTGGCTTTGGTGGCGAGTTCATGGTGGGTGCGCACAAGCGCATGGGCATGGACTTTGGCTTCCGTTTCATCTTGAGCGAAGGCAACACCGCCGACGCGCCACGCGAGTTGGCCACGATTTTCACCATGGGTATGCTGGTAGGAAAATGAACGACAAGGACAAACAGTTTCACATCGCCAGCGCTACGCTCGGCAGGATGGGCTCCGGGGTCATTAACAACGTTTAACCTCTAACGCCAAGTTGGTGGCCAAACCGAAACAACCATCCATAAAAATGGATAGAATGTTCAAATGAAAAAATGTATCAGCTTAATTTTCTGCACGCTGCTCACCACAAGCTGCGGCAGCAAGGCCCCAGTTGGCACCACTGGACCAACTGGACCAACTACCAACGATCCGCAAACTTCAACTGACGCAGCAGCGCTCGAATGTAAAATGGAAATCGCTAAGGTGTGCGGTGCAGGGGAAGTCGACGGTTGTGGCAACGCACTTACGACTCATCATGTTTGCGTCGCTGAAACTGAAACGCCAAAAGAGCCATGCGCAGGCGAAATCATTCGCATTTGTCCTGACGGATTCGTGGACGC
>JAYWHS010000201.1:0-1592 GCA_043777635.1 Kofleriaceae bacterium
ATGCTCAGTTCGCCGGAAACGTTCATGATGATGCCACGTTATTTTTTGGCTAACACGCTCAAGCACCTCATGCAAACTCCAAGTGCGTGATGCCCTGGGTTGCGTCGATACATAGTAAGATGTGCGACGATGAACCCACCTGGCGTTGTCGAGCGAAAACTAAAAACTCAAGTGCTCGGCATTACCGTTGGCACCCGGCAACTGATTGTAACGAGCATCGCGCGCGGCAAAAATTCCGGCGTCGCCGTATTGGACCCCGCAACTCTAGACGAGGTCGACGCGGGCCCGGTAAAAGCTTTGCCGCTTGCAAAAATTCCGGCCAAGATCTCGGCCAAGGGCCAACTGCTGTGCGCTAATGCCAAGTTTGCGTGCGTGCGGATCAACGGTGTGGCGCGCTTGTACGATATCAAAACCCAAGCCGTGGTGGCCGACCTGCCCAGTGGTCCATTTGATGACGGCCAATTGTCGAAGCGCTACCTTTAGCTACGTGGCGAGTATGGCAACGGCTTGTTCAGTTTTTCTTTGCGAGGCAAGCCGACCAAGTTTCCGGATCCACTCAACGTTGCAACCACTACGGTGACTGCGTTTGCCATTGATCGTAGCGAGCGCTGGTGCGCGATCGGCAACAGCAGCGGCTATGTCATGTGCTTCGAAATCAAAACCGGCGAAGAGCGCTTTGGCGGCCGGCCAGCGCGCGGTGGCCATAGTACAGCGTTGGCTTTTGGCAGCAACGCTGAGGTGCTTTACGCCGGCAGCGCCAGTGGCATGTTGGTCCGCATCAAGCTTGCGTAGCCAAGCTCATCACGCATGCGCGCCACCTTATGCAGGCCGCGCAACAACAACAAGGCAACTAACTCAGATCGCGCTTTCGACCGAGAATCAGGAGTACAAGTGGCGCCAACCACGCAGTGAGCGGGTAGCGTTGCGTGGTGCAACAACCGCCGTTGTCGACGGTGGGAGGCATGTCGTCGCGGCCGCCATTCGTGTCATCGCGCAGCGCAGGCCCACCCCCGCCGGTCGGGGGCCGCATGGTCATGCAGCCGCCGGTGAGATGGTCGATAGCGCCGATCGCGGTCATGCCGGCAGAGCGTAACGTGGCGCAATAATCGTCGGTGACATCAGCGCGTGTGGCAACCGCGCTAATCGCAGTCACCACATCGCCGATCGCCGTGAGATCACCGACGAGCGGCGCGGTGTACCACGTCTGAAACGTTGCCAGCGCGACGTTTTGCACGTTCGACGTTGCCGTCATGGTGGCGCCATCGCGAGTTCGGATCACACCAGAAACCAGATTGCCGTAGGCTTCGCCGCTGGTGGTGTCGAAGCGAAAATCGATACCGCTGGTTGCGATCAGGGTGTTGAATAAGATTTTTGAATCTTTGGCTCGGTTGAGATAAATACCAACATCCGAGCAGTTAATGATCACGTTATTGCGCAACGTGCCACCGTCGTGTTCAATCGCACACGGCACATTGGCATTGTACGCCGGTGGGCAAAATGCACCGCCGGTGCCACCGCCACCAAGCGACAGACCGATGCGCGTGCTCGCGCTTTGATCATCTTTGGCGCAGATCACCAAGTTGCGCTCCATC